>NZ_JBEZKA010000001.1:0-223196 GCF_040651435.1 Streptomyces sp. NPDC048479 | reverse complement strand
CGCGTCCCGGCTCGGCACGTGGGATGCCCGAGCCTCGGGTTGGGTGCACTCGAGTCCCGGCCGGCGCGAGTCGCAGCCCGGCCGCGGGTGAAGCCGAGTTCCGGGTCAGGTGCGGGAGCTGGAGCCGGGTCCCGTGGGGCGGGAGTTCGCAGCCGGGTCGCGGGTCAGGCGCGGGGGGCGCAGCCCAGGACGTGGGCCTTCACCAGCGGGCCGATCTCCGGGTCCTGGCGCCGGAACGCCTCGACCAGAGCCTGGTGCTCCTCGGCGTACGACTTCTGCACCGTGCCGAGCCAGCGGATCGAGAGCGCCGTGAACACCTCGATGCCGAGCCCCTCCCAGGTGTGCAGCAGCACGCTGTTCCCGGCGGCCCGCACCAGCTCCCGGTGGAAGCCGACCGTGTGCCGCACCTGTGCGGCCGAGTCTCCGGCCAGGTCCGCCTCGTACAGCGCCGCCACATGCGGCTCCAGCGCGGAACAGTCCTGGGCCAGCCGCGCGGCCGCCAGTTCGGCGGCGATCTGCTCGAGACCGGCCCGCACCGGATAGCTCTCCTCGAGATCGGCGGCGGTGAGATTCCGCACGCGTACGCCCTTGTTGGGCGCGGACTCGATCAGCCGCAGACTCTCCAGCTCGCGCAGAGCCTCGCGCACCGGCGTCTGGGAGACCTCCAGCTCGGTCGCGATCCGCCGCTCGACGATCCGCTCGCCGGGCTTCCAGCGGCCGCTGACGATCCCCTCCACGATGTGCTCGCGGATCTGTTCGCGCAGCGAGTGGATGACGGGCGGGGTCATGAGGGCTCCTCCGGGGCGACGGGCACCCCTGACAATACGGCGACCGGTCTCGGCAGGCTGCCCAAGGGTGCGCCGGAGCAGGCCTGATGAGTCCGGTGAGTCCTGGTGAGCACGGCAGTGCCCCGCCCGGAGTGTTCCGGGCGGGGCACTGTCGTACTGCTGGTGAGCCTTACAGGCCGAGCTCGACCTCGAACTCGCCCGCCTCCAGGATCGCCTTGACGGCCGTCAGGTAGCGGGCCGCGTCGGCACCGTCCACCAGACGGTGGTCGTAGGAGAGAGCCAGGTACGTCATGTCGCGGATGCCGATGACGGTGCCCTCGGCGGTCTCGATGACCGCCGGGCGCTTGACGGTGGCGCCGATGCCCAGGATGGCGACCTGGTTCGGCGGCACGATGACCGTGTCGAACAGCGCACCGCGCGAACCGGTGTTGCTGATGGTGAAGGTCGCACCGGAGAGCTCGTCCGGGGTGATCTTGTTGCTGCGGACCTTGCCCGCCAGCTCCGCGGTCTTCTTGGAGATACCGGCGAGGTTGAGGTCACCGGCACCCTTGATGACCGGCGTCATCAGACCCTTTTCGGAGTCCACCGCGATACCGATGTTCTCGGTGTCGAAGTAGGTGATGGTGCCCTCGTCCTCGTTGATCCGGGCGTTGACGACCGGGTAGGCCTTGAGCGCCTGGGCCGCGGCCTTCACGAAGAACGGCATCGGGGAGAGCTTGACGCCCTCGCGGGCGGCGAACGCGTCCTTTGCCTGGTTGCGCAGCTTCATCAGCTTGGTGATGTCGACCTCGACGACCGAGGTCAGCTGGGCCTGCGAGTGCAGCGCCTTCATCATGTTGTCGCCGATGACCTTGCGCATGCGGGTCATCTTGACCGTCTGACCGCGCAGCGGCGACGTCTCGAGGGCCGGGGCCTTCGAGACGGCGGCCGGAGCGGCGGCGGCCGGGGCCGGGGTGGCGGCCTTGGCGGCCTCCGCGGCGGCGATGACGTCCTGCTTGCGGATACGGCCACCGACGCCGGTGCCCTTGACCGCGGACAGGTCCACGCCGTTCTCGGCGGCGAGCTTACGGACCAGGGGGGTCACGTAGGCGCCGTCGTCACCGGCGGGGGCGGCCGGAGCCACCGGAGCCGGAGCGACGGGGGCCGGGGCGGGAGCGGCAGCCGGAGCCGGAGCCGGAGCGACCGGAGCGGGCGCCGGAGCAGCAGGCGCGGCCGGAGCCGGAGCCGGGGCCGCGGGAGCAGGCGCGGCCGGAGCCGGGGCCGGAGCGGCGGCGGGGGCCGGGGCAGCCGGAGCGGGCGCGGCGGCAGGCGCGGCACCCGGGGCGCCGATCACTGCCAGCTTGGCGCCGACCTCGGCGGTCTCGTCCTCGGCCACCACGATCTCCAGCAGCACACCGGAGGCCGGGGCCGGGATCTCGGTGTCGACCTTGTCCGTGGAGACCTCGAGCAGCGGTTCGTCGGCCTCGACGGACTCGCCGACCTCCTTGAGCCAGCGGGTGACGGTGCCCTCCGTGACGCTCTCGCCGAGCGCGGGAAGGACGACGTCGGTACCGGTGGCGCCGCCCGCGGGGGCGGAGGCCGGAGCGGGCTCGGCGGCCGGAGCCGGAGCCGCGGGGGCCTCCGCGACCGGGGCCGGAGCGGCGGGGGCCGGGGCCGCCACGGTCTCGGCAGCAGCCGGGGCCGGGGCGGCAGCGGGCGCGCCCGAGCCGTCGTCGATGATGGCCAGCTCGGCGCCGACCTCAACAGTCTCGTCCTCGGCGACCTTGATGGACGCGAGGATGCCGGCAGCCGGGGCGGGGATCTCGGTGTCGACCTTGTCGGTCGACACCTCGAGCAGCGGTTCGTCGGCCTCGACGCGCTCTCCCTCGGCCTTCAGCCAGCGGGTGACAGTGCCCTCGGTGACGCTCTCGCCGAGCGCCGGAAGGGTTACGGAAACCGCCATGGTTTCAGTTGCTCCTTACGAATGTGCGGAAGTGGTCGTCGCGCCCGGAACTACTAGTCGTGGGAGTGCAGGGGCTTGCCGGCCAGGGCCAGGTGGGCCTCGCCGAGCGCCTCGCTCTGCGTCGGGTGCGCGTGGATGAGCTGCGCGACCTCGGCCGGCAGAGCCTCCCAGTTGTAGATCAGCTGAGCCTCGCCGACCTGCTCGCCCATACGGTCACCGACCATGTGGACGCCTACCACGGCACCGTCCTTGACCTGGACGAGCTTGATCTCGCCCGCGGTCTTGAGGATCTTGCTCTTGCCGTTGCCCGCGAGGTTGTACTTCAGAGCGACGACCTTGTCGGCGCCGTAGATCTCCTTGGCCTTGGCCTCGGTGATACCGACGGAGGCGACCTCCGGGTGGCAATACGTCACCCGCGGCACACCGTCGTAGTCGATCGGAACGGTCTTCAGACCGGCGAGCCGCTCTGCGACCAGGATGCCCTCGGCGAAGCCGACGTGCGCGAGCTGGAGCGTCGGGACGAGGTCGCCGACCGCCGAGATCGTCGGCACGTTGGTCTGCATGTACTCGTCGACCAGGACATAGCCGCGGTCCATCGCGACGCCCTGCTCCTCGTAACCGAGACCGGCGGAGACCGGGCCGCGGCCGACGGCGACGAGCAGCAACTCGGCGTCGAAGGTCTTGCCGTCGGCGAGGGTGACGCGGATGCCGTCCTGGGTGTACTCGGCCTTCTCGAAGAAGGTGCCCAGGTTGAACTTGATGCCGCGCTTGCGGAACGCGCGCTCAAGAAGCTTGGAGCTGCTCTCGTCCTCGACCGGCACGAGGTGCTTCAGACCCTCGATGACGGTCACGTCGGTGCCGAAGGACTTCCACGCGGAGGCGAACTCGACGCCGATGACGCCGCCGCCCAGCACGATCGCGGACTGCGGGACGCGGTCCAGCACCAGCGCGTGGTCCGAGGAGATGATGCGGTTTCCGTCGATCTCCAGACCGGGCAGCGACTTCGGTACGGAGCCGGTGGCGAGGAGGACATGGCGGCCCTGCACACGCTGGCCGTTGACGTCGACGGAGGTGGGGGAGGACAGGCGGCCCTCGCCCTCGATGTAGGTGACCTTGCGGGAGGCGATCAGACCCTGGAGACCCTTGTACAGGCCCGAGATCACCTCGTCCTTGTACTTGTGGACGGCCTTGATGTCGATGCCCTCGAAGGTGGCCTTGACACCGAACTGGTCGGCCTCACGTGCCTGGTCGGCGATCTCGCCGGCGTGCAGCAGTGCCTTCGTCGGGATGCATCCGTTGTGCAGGCAGGTGCCGCCGACCTTGCCCTTCTCGATCAGGGCGACGTCCAGGCCCAGCTGAGCTCCACGCAGCGCCGCAGCGTAACCGCCGCTACCACCGCCGAGGATCACTAGGTCGAAAACGGTGCTGGCGTCGTTCGCCACGTCACGTCCTCCATGCATGTGCGCCGTTCGCCGGTCGTCGACGACCGGGCGGCGGCTGGTGTTCGGCCGCTGTTTTTTCGGCCCTGTGGTGGGGGCCCTGTCCTGCCGAGAACCCATCTTCGCACTTGTTGACGGAAGGCGGGACGCGGGGCCCGGGTCTGAGACGGACGAACGACCGCCCCAAAGGGTTACTGTCCCGTACGAATGTACGGATTTCGTTGAAAGCCAAGGGGACAAACAACGACGGCCCCGGGCGTATGCCCGGGGCCGTCAAAGGCCCGTCCTCAGCCCAGGTCGCCGGCGGCGGTGCGCTCGGCGAGCTTGACCAGGGTGCGGATGGCGGAGCCGGTGCCGCCCTTGGGGGTGTAGCCGTACGGCGCACCCTCGTGGAAGGCCGGGCCCGCGATGTCCAGGTGTGCCCAGGTGATGCCCTCGCCCACGAACTCCTGCAGGAACAGACCGGCCACCAGGCCGCCGCCCATCCGCTCGCCCATGTTGGCGATGTCGGCGGTCGGGGAGTCCATGCCCTTGCGCAGCTCGCTGGGGAGCGGCATCGGCCAGGACTGCTCGCCGACCTCCTCCGCGATCTCGTGGATCGAGGTACGGAACGCGTCGTCGTTCGACATGATGCCGAAGGTGCGGTTGCCCAGCGCCATCACCATCGCGCCGGTGAGCGTCGCCACATCGACGATCGCGTCCGGGTTCTCCTCGGACGCCTTGGTGAGCGCGTCGCCCAGCACCAGGCGGCCCTCGGCGTCGGTGTTGAGCACCTCGACCGTCTTGCCGCTGTACATGCGAAGTACGTCACCCGGGCGGGTGGCCGAACCGGACGGCATGTTCTCGGCGAGCGCCAGCCAGCCGGTGACATTGACCGCGAGGCCCAGCCGGGCGGCCGCGACGACGGCGGCGAAGACGGCGGCCGCGCCGCTCATGTCGCACTTCATCGTCTCGTTGTGGCCGGCCGGCTTCAGGGAGATGCCGCCCGAGTCGTAGGTGATGCCCTTGCCCACCAGCGCCAGGTTCTTGGCCGCCTTGGAGTGGGTGTAGGAGAGCTTCACCAGACGCGGCGGGTTCTGCGAACCCTGGCCGACGCCGAGGATGCCGCCGAAGCCGCCCTTGGCCAGCGCCTTCTCGTCGAAGACCTGCACCTTGATGCCGTGCTCCTTGCCGGCGGCGGTGGCCACGGCGGCGAAGGACTCGGGGTAGAGGTCGTTCGGCGGGGTGTTGACCAGGTCGCGGGCGCGGTTGATCTCTTCGGTCAGCGCGATCGCGCGCTCGGCCGCGGCCTTGTACGCCTTGTCGCGCGGCTTCGCGCCGAGCAGGGCGATCTCGGCGAGCGGCAGCTTCGCGCCATTGCCGTTCCTCGAGTTCTTCGCGTCCTTCTCGCCGCCCTGGTACGCGGTGAAGGCGTAGGCGCCGAGCAGAGCGCCCTCCGCGATGGCCTCCGCGTCCTCGGCCGCCTCGACCGGCAGGGCGAAGGCGGCCTTCTTCGAACCGGTCAGTGCACGGGCCGCGGCACCCGCGGCACGGCGCAGCGTCTCGGCGTCGTACGTCTCGTCCTTCTCCGGGACCGGGCCGAGCCCGACCGCGAGGACGACCGGGGTCTTCAGGCCGGACGGCGCGGGGACCTTGGTCACTTCGCCCTCGGCACCGGTGGCGCCGAGGGTCTCCAGGACGGAGGCGAGCTTTCCGTTGAACGCCTTGTCCACGGCCTCGGCGCCCGGCGCGACGACCGGCCCCTTGGCGCCCTTCGCGACGCCGACGACGAGGGCGTCCGCGCGCAGCGTCGCCGCTCCGGCAGTGCTGAGAGTGAGAGCAGTCACGGTGGTGAAATCTCGCTTCCGTTAAGTTCCAGGGCCGTAGAAGGGGATGGATCGACATCCCACGCCGGACAAGAGCCTACGCGCGGTCACATGTTTCGCTCACGGCGGCGGCAGTTCACTCGTACGTGGCGTCTCTTCCACGTTTTCCGCAAACTCTGGCGAGACCTCAGTCACACTCACGTCGTTCAGGCAAGGGAGCGAGGGGCTTCTTTGCATCATCTCCACAGGTCCTCCGCATTCTTTCTGTGTGCCGAGGGATCGTGCGAGGGGGGAAGTCATGGGGTTCCACAGACTGCGCGCGGGCAGATCGGCCGCGGTGGCGCTGGCCGCCGGAGTGCTGGCGACGGCCGTACCGTCGTCGGTCGCGGTCGCGGCCGCTGCCGCGGCGCCGGCGCCGCGCATCGATCTGACGGTACTTGTCGTGGACGACGGAGGCGGCGCGGTCGGGGCGATCGTCTCGGAGCTGAAGGACACCGGGGTGCCGTACCGGACGGTGCGCCTCGACGATCCGGGGCGTCCTGTCGTCAACGCCGCGTTCCTCAGCGACACCGTGAGCGGTCGGCCGCGCGCCAAGTACCAGGGCATCGTGGTCCCCGACGAGGACCCGTTCGGCGCGGACCAGGCCGCCGGAGCCGCCGAGAACGCCGCGCTCTTCGCGTACGAGCAGACCTTCGGCATCCGCCAGGTCGACGCCTACACCTGGTCCCATCCGGGCGTCGGCCTCGAGTACGTCGACAACGGCGGCTACGCGGGTGTGCTCGACGGCGCGCAGAGCGCGGTCACCGCCGCCGGGCGTACAGGTCCCTTCGGCTATCTCGACGGGCCGGTCCAGTTCGAGGACAACTCCGCGCTGGTCGCCGAGAGTTACGGCTTCGCGGGCAAGCCGAGAGCAGGTTTCACCAGCTATCTCGACACCCCGGTCGGCGACGCCGGCACCCGCGGCAGCCTGGTCGGCGAGTACACCCACGACGGACGCAGCGAGCTGGTCGTCACGTTCGCCTACAACCAGTACCAGCGGCAGTTCCGGGTACTGGCCCGCGGCATCGTCGAATGGCTCACCCAGGGCATCCACCTCGGCCAGAGCCGCAGTTACTTCGCCGTACACGTCGACGACGTTTTCGCGCCCGACGCCCGCTGGGACAAGGACCGCAACTGCACGCCCGGCGACATCGACTGCGGCGACGGGGGCGAGGAGACCACCACCGACATCCGGATGACCGCCGCCGACGCGCAGTACGCCAGGCAGTGGCAGCAGACCAGCGGCTTCACTCTCGACATGGTCTACAACGCGGGCGCCGGCGAGGAGTGGAAGACCGAGCACGGCGGCACCGACGCGCTCGCCGCACAGCTGCTGGCCGACCGCGCGCAGTACCGCTGGGTCAACCACACCTACACCCACCTCTTCCTCGGCTGTGTCCAGAACGTCTCGGTCGTGCCGTGGCAGTGCGCCAAGGACACCGCCGGCAACACCAGGTGGACGAGCCGCGCCGACATCTCCGGGCAGATCCGCGACAACTACAACTGGGCCGTCGGCAAGGGCGTCCCGACCGACCGCACCGAGCTGGTCACCGGCGAGCACTCCGGTCTGAAGACCCTGCCGCAGCAGCCCGAGGACAATCCGAACCTCGCCGGCGCGCTGGCCGACAACGGCGTGAAGTGGGTTGCCAGCGACAACTCCCGCGAGCCGCAGCAGCGGAAGGCCGGAGCGGCGCTGACCGTGCCGCGCCACCCGATGAACGTGTACTACAACGTCGGCACCGCCGCCGAGATGGCCGACGAGTACAACTGGCTCTACACCGCCGAGGACGACGGCGGCAGCGGCATCTGCGAGTCCAACCCCGCATCCACCTGCCTGGCCGAGCCGATCGACACCGCCACCGGCTACGGGTCGTACATCGTGCCGCAGGAGGCCCGCACCGCGCTCAGCCATGTCGTCGCCAACGACCCCCGCCCGCACTACGTCCACCAGTCCAACCTCGCCGAGGAGCGCATCCTCTACCCGGTGCTCGACAAGGTGCTGGCCGACTACCGCGCCCTGTTCGCCGACAGCACCCCGCTCGTCAACCCGCGCCAGCGCGACATCGGTACGGAACTTCAGCGCCGCGCTGCCTGGAACAAGGCGCTCGCTGACGGCAAGGTGACCGCGTACCGCATCGGCACCACCGTCACCGTCCAGGCGCCCTCGGGAGTGACCGCACCGGTCACCGCGCCCGAAGGCACCCGTAAGCAACTGTTCCTGGGCACCGCCGTGTTCGGGACTCCGTACGCGGGAGCCCGCTCGACCTGGACCTCGCCCGAGCTGCTCCAGTCGGCGGTCACGCTCAAGCTCCCGGCCTGAGCGCCGCCGACCGTCATCGCAGTCCAGGGGGACACCATGCTGAGCCGCGGGCGTCATGTCACCATGCTCACCGAGGGCACCTATCCACATGTCCACGGTGGTGTGTCGACCTGGTGCGACCAGCTCGTCCGCGGCATGCCGGAGGTCGACTTCAATGTGGTCGCCCTCACCGGCACCGGCCGTGAGCCGGTCACCTGGGAGCTGCCGTCCAACGTCTACCGGCACTCGGCCTTCCCGCTCTGGGGGCCGGTGCCGGGGCGGCGGCGGCCCCTCCTCGGGCGGAAGCGGCGCCGCTTCACCGACATCTACGAACGCTTTCTGCTGTCGGTACTCGACCCGTCGGCGGGCTGCGACTTCGGCGAGGGGCTCTACGAACTGGCGCTGATGGCCCGCGCGGGACAGCTGTCGGCGGCACTGCGCTCGGAGTCCGTACTGCGTTCGCTGATGTGGATCTGGACCATGCCGCATCTGGAGATATCCGCGTCCCGGCCGACCGTGCACGACGCGCTGGCCGCCACCGACCTGCTGGAGCACGCGCTGCGGCCGCTGGCGGTACGGATACCGGACGACTCGATCGCGCACGCCGTCAGTGCGGGGCTCGCCACGCTGCCCGCGCTGGCCGCCCAGCGCTTCGAGGGCGTGCCGTTCCTGCTCACCGAGCACGGCATCTATCTGCGCGAGCGCTACCTCGGCTACCGCGCCGAGGCGCAGCGCGCCCCGGTCAAGGCGCTGATGCTGGGCTTCTACCGGGAGCTCAACTCGCTGGGCTACCGGCGCGCCGATCTGATCACGCCCTGCAATCAGTACAACCGGCGGTGGGAGGAGCGGGGTGGGGCGCCCGCGGACCGTATCCGCACCGTCTACAACGGCGTCGACCCGCACGCCTTCCCGCAGGCAGGCCCGGAACCGGCCGTGCCGACGATCTCCTGGGCCGGACGGATCGACCCGATCAAGGACCTGGAGACGCTGATCCGCGCCTACGCCATGGTCCGTGCCGAACTGCCCGAGGTGCGGCTGCGGTTGTTCGGCGGGGTGCCCGCGGGCGGCGAGGCGTACCGGACGCGGCTGGAGAAACTCGCCGCGGAACGGGGCGTCGTGGACGGCATCAGCTGGGAGGGGCGAGTCAGCGATGTGTCGCGCGCCTATGCCTCGGGGAGTGTGGTGCTGCTCTCCAGTATCAGCGAAGGCTTCCCGTTCTCATTGATCGAGGCGATGTCGTGCGGCCGCGCCACGGTCTCCACGGACGTGGGCGGAGTACGGGAAGCGGTCGGCGACACAGGGCTTGTGGTGCCGCCGCGCGAGCCCGCTCTGATGGCGGAGGCGACGGTGGGGCTGCTGCGGGACCCGGAACGGCGGGCAGATCTGGGCGGGCGGGCGCGACAGCGGGTCGTGGACCAGTTCACGCTGCGCCGCTCCGTGGACGGTTTCCGGGGTATCTACCTCGAGCTGGCGGGCCGGCCCGAGGCTGAGGACACGGACGTCTGGCCGGCCACCGAGTGGGCGGCCGGGTGAGCGGGCCGCTCTGGCAGGGGCCCGGGCAGGAGGTCGACACGCTGCCGCTGCTGCCCCGGCAGCGGGGCGGCCGTGCCGCCGATCCGCTGGACGAACTCGCGGTCCGTCTCGAGGAAGTGGTCGCGGCGGCCGTCCATCCGGACGAGATCGCCGCGATCCTCGAGTCGGACGGTATGACGGACGACCACATCCGCCTCACGTACGGCCGCGAGGACTCCTTCACGCTCGCCGAAGAGCTGTACGCCCGGATCCCGCGCCGCCACCCCGAGCCGCCGGGCCCGCCCGCCGACCCCTGGCATGTGGGTCTGCTCGGCTGTCTGCTGCGCGGCCTCGTCTTCGCGCTGCCCGGCCTTGCCTATGTGCTGGGAGCGCCGCTGCTGCGGGGCGCGGGGCTGGCCCCGCTGCTCGCGGGCGCGCTGACGGGCTGGGTGTGGAACCAGGCGCTCTCGCACCGCGCCTATTCCTGGCTGGGCCTGGGCGACCGCGAGGCGGCCACCCGCGCACTGCTGAGGGGCGCTCCGGCGGGCGCGCTGCTGGGCTCGGCGACGGCGGCGGCCGCGGCGACGGTGTCATCAGGTCCCGGCCAGTGGCCCGCGGCGGCGTTCGCGTCGGCCCAGGCGCTCTATCTGTCGGCAGCGACGGTCCTGCTGGTCCTCGGCCGCGAACGGGCGCTGCTCTGCGCGCTGTTACCGATGACGGCGGGTGCGGTGCTGGCAATCCCGTACGACCTCGTGGTGCCGCTGCGGGCGGGCCTGCTGGTGGCTTCGCCGGCGGTGGCGGTGTGCCTGGCGGCGGGCACGCTGGTGCCGGGCATCCCGGGTCTGCGGAAGCGCCTTGTCGGGGCTCCGCCCCGAACCCCTCTCCTCAATCGCCGGAAGGGTTTGTTCTCCGGCCGCCCGAGCCGGGACACGCGGGCCGCTCCGCGCGTTGCCGCCTCCCTCCCGTACGGGCTCTTCGGGCTCGGAACCGGCGTCCTCGTCCTCTACACCGCCCTCGGTGACGTCCTCGCCGGCGGCCCCGGCGCGGTCGTCTCCGCGCCCTCCGCCGTCGCGCTGACGCTCAGCATGGGGCCCGCCGAATGGCTGCTGCACCGCTTCCGCAGCGGGAGCCTCGCCGGGCTGCGCGCGAGCACCACGTCACGCGCCTTCAGGCGCGCCGCCGCCGCCGTACTCGCCGAATGCCTCGCCGGATATCTCACGGTCCTGTTCGTCCTCGCCAACGCAGGGACGCTGCTGTGGCCCGACGCCCCCGCGCTCGGCGGCGTGCGCCTCGCCACCCTGCTGCTCATCGGCACCGTGTTGTGGACCGGATTGCTGCTTCAGTCGTTCGGCGCAGTGCTCAGCGCGGCCGCGGTGTGCGCGGCGGCGGCCCTCGCGCAGACCCTGGCTCTGCTCACCGGCACGGGCAGCCCGCGGCTCGTCGGTCTCGGTGCCGCGGCCGTGGCGGCCGGGCTGCTGGCCGGGCTGGTCTGTGTTCTGCTGGGCCGTGCGACCGCCCACCGCGTTTGAGGAACGGTTCCGTGAAGACACTGCTGGTGCCGTACTACGAGCATCCCGCCGAGCAGCCCGAAGCCTGGGACGCGCTCGTCGCCGCCGCGTCCCGGCTCCACGGTGTGGTGCTCAACCCCGCCAGCGGCCCCGGCCCGGCCCCCGACCCGGACTTCGCGGCGGTCGCGGAGCGGCTGCGCGGGGCCGGGGTCCGGGTCCTCGGCTACGTCGACACCGACTACGCACGCCGCCCGCACGCCGCCGTCGTACGGGATCTGCTGCGCCACCGCGACTGGTACGGCGCCGACGGTGCCTTCCTCGACCAGGTGTCCGCGGACCCCGACGCGCTGCCCCACTACCGCCGCCTCGCGGTCGTCGCCCGCGCGGCAGGCGCCCGCACGCTCGTCCTCAACCACGGTGTCCACCCCGACCCGGCCTACGCAGAACTCGCCGAGCTGCTGGTCACGTTCGAGGGGCCCTGGGACACCTATCGCAGCCTGGTCGTCCCGCTCTGGACGGCCGCCCACCCGCCGGAGCGGTTCTGCCATCTGGTGTACGCGGCCCCGCCCGAAGCCCGCGCCACTGCTGCCGTCCACTGCCTCGTCCCGGGAGCCGGGGCACACCCCTGGGGCACCCTCCCGTACGCCCTGGAACCGGCCCGATGAGACGGGCACCCCTGCTGCTCGCGCTGCTCCTGCTCGTACTGGCGGGCTGCACGACCCGGCCGGAACCGACCGATCCGAAGCCGACCGGTCCGAAGCCGACCGCCGGGCGCTGGCAGCCGCAGCCGGGACTGGCCTGGCAGTGGCAGCTCAGCGGCCGGCTCGACCCGACCGTGGACGTACCGGTGTACGACATCGACGGCTTCGAGAACCCGAAGTCCGCCGTCGCCGATCTGCACCACCGCGGCCGCAAGTTGATCTGCTATATCTCCACCGGCGCCTGGGAGGACTTCCGCCCGGACGCCGCGAAGTTCCCCAAGGGGGTCCTCGGCCGGGGCAACGGCTGGGACGGCGAGCGTTGGCTCGACATCCGGCGTACGGATGTCCTCGGACCGCTCATGGCGAAGCGCATGGACATGTGCCGGGACAAGGGCTTCCAAGCCGTCGAGCCCGACAACATGGACGGCTACGCCAACCGCACCGGCTTCCCTCTCACCGCCGCCGACCAGCTCCGCTACAACCGCCTGATCGCCCGCCTCGCCCACGACCGGGGCCTGGCCGTCGGACTCAAGAACGACCTCGACCAGATTCCGCAGCTGGTGGGGGACTTCGACTTCGCGGTCAACGAGCAGTGTGCGCAGTACGACGAGTGCGAGGCGCTGACGCCGTTCATCCACGCGGGCAAGGCGGTCTTTCATGTCGAGTACGAGCTGTTGACCAGCGACTTCTGTCCCCAGTCCCGGCGGCTGAAGCTCAGCTCGATGCTGAAGAAGTACGACCTGGGGGTGTGGCGCCGAGCCTGCTAGCGACGCGAGACCACGTAGCAGGTGGCCACAGGATCCTCATCGCTCGCCTCGACCGGCCAGATCCAGGTGTATTGGCCCGGGACCACCGCCTCGTCGGTCCAGCGCGAGGGAGCCCGGTCGTGAGCTCTGCGACATCCGTCCTCCGCCCGGCGCTCGGCCGCCGCTCTCCCCGGAAAGCCGCCGTCTGCGAGTCGGCTCTGGCCGAAGATCCGTCCGTCGTGCGGAGCGGTGCAGGCAACCCGTACCAGCAGTCCGATTCTGTGTGTGCCGGTGTTGAAGTCGATGCAGTCTCCGGGGTTCGTCTTGGTGCTGTCCAGTACGGACTTCGTCGCGTCCAGGACCGCATCGGAAGCAGCCGGCATGGCCGGCCGCGCCGACCCGTGCGCGGCGAGTGTGAGCTCGGAGCGGATGCCTGTCACCGTGGAGAGCGCCCTCTCCTTGTCCTTGTTCACGAGTGCTGAGAGGTCGGCCGCCGCCCGGGTGATCCGGCCACGGGAATCCACGGTCAGCGTCATCACCACCGGGGCTTTGGCCGCGTCTGCCCCCCTGGGGTGGGCAAGTTCTCCTCTGACGTCCAACGGGAAGAGGAGGCCCCAGGCCGCGTCGAGCCCGAACTCCGTGCGGTAACTCCGGCCGCCGCCGGGCGTGTTCTGCTGCGCCGTGGCCCGTGCGAGGATCGGGACCTCCAGCAGGGTGCCGCCCAGGGCGGCTTCCGAACCGCGCAGGCTCGTGATCGAGTCGAAGCCGATCGCGGAAGAGCCGACGGTCGGGTACCGCAGCCAGTACGTCGCTGATCCGGACCGGTAGCGGACGGCCTGCGGGTCGATGGCGACCTTCGCGCTCGAGTCGCCGAACCCCTGCCCCCCGACGGCTCCGAGCATCACCTCTTTGGTCTTGTCCGGGAACGCCTTGGGGACCAGCCAGGTGCGCGACCCCTCGCCCCGTTTGCCCGCGAAGTCGAGGCGGCCCGTGATGGTCAGGACCGCGTCTCCCTGCTTCGAGGTGAACGTCACCTTCTGGGTGAAACTCGCGCTGCCCGCCTTCTGGGTCTGCTGCAGCGCCGCGTGCGGCTGAGCGCCGAGCGGCTTCGAGAACACCGGGTGCGGGGGCGGCTCCGGCTTCTTGTCCGGGGTCCCGCCCGAGCAGGCGGTGAGGAGGAGCAGGGGCGCGGCAGTGGCTGCGACGATGGTGAGGCGGCGTCTTATCACGACGGTTCGACCGGTGAAGATCGCCTACGGTTGCCCACCCGGAGATCACGAAAAGGTGAATCTAGCCCAGGGCCAGCGCGATCAGCGCAGCCGTCGCCGCGGTCTCCGCCAGCGCGCCGAAGACATCCCCGGTCACCCCGCCGAAGCGGCGTACGCAGTGGCGCAGTAGGAGGTGCGCCACTGCGAGTCCGGCCGCCACCGCCAGTGCGTGATGCACTGCGCCGTACGCGCCGAAGAGCGCACCCGCCGCCGCGCAGACCGCGGTGACCACGGCGGCCACGGCCAGTCCGATGCGTACCGGAACGACTTCCGCGACCGCCGCGCCGAGGCCTTCCGGGCGGGCCGCCGGGACGCCCGTGCGGGATGCGAGGGTGAGGGCGAGGCGGGCGGCGACCCCGGAGACCACCGCCGCGACCGCGCCGTGCGCCCAGCCCTGCCCGTACAGCTCGGTCAGCGCCGCGACCTGGGCGAGCAGCACGAACAGCAGGGTGATGACCCCGAACGGCCCGATGTCCGACTGCTTCATGATCCGCAGTGCCTCATCGGCCGGCTTGCCGCTGCCGAGTCCGTCGGCGGTGTCCGCGAGACCGTCCAGATGGAGGCCGCGGGTGAGGGCGGCGGGGACGGCGGCCGTGGCCACCGCGGCGAGCAGCGGGCCCGAGCCCAGCAGCATCAGCACCCCGCCGAGTGCCGCTGCCAACAGGCCGACGACCAGTCCGGCCAGCGGCGCGCAGAGCATCCCGGCGCGTGCCGCCGCACGGTCCCAGCGGGTGACGCGGACCGGGAGCACGGTCAGCGTGCCGAAGGCGAAACGTATGCCGTCCATGGAGTCCTTGGGCCGGGGTCCGATGGTTGTCCACCGGGTGAGCGCAGTGTCGCGCGAAGGGTAGCCCGGCCGGACTGACGGTAAATTGCGCATTACGTGCGAATCGGGAGCGGGTGGCATGGGTCACTGGTTTTACCGGAACATCGTGGAGCCGGGGAAGCTCCCGATGCTGCTCGCGCTGGTCTCCTTCATGCTCACCTTTCTGGTGACGCGCACGGTCACCCGGCTGATCAGGGCGGGCCGGGGGCCGTTCAAGAACATCACGCCAGGCGGCATGCACATCCACCATGTGGTCCCCGGCGTCATCCTGATCGTCATCGGCGGCTTCGGGGCGGTCGGCAACGGCCGGGAGGGTCCCGCCGCTGCGGTCTGCGCGATCGTCTTCGGGATCGGCGCGGGCCTCGTACTCGACGAGTTCGCGCTCATCCTGCATCTCGACGACGTCTACTGGACCGAGCAGGGCCGGCAGAGCACGGAGGTCGTGGTGATCGCCTCGGCCCTGGCGCTTCTGGTACTCGGCGGCTTCTCGCCGCTCGGCGTGGACCAGCTCACCCCCGACGAACGCCAGGACCGCGCCTCGCTGATCCTGACGCTGGTGTTCAACTTCCTCTTCGTGCTCATCGCGCTTTTCAAGGGCAAGCTGCGGATGGCGCTCCTCGGCACGCTGATCCCGTTCGTGGCGCTCTTCGGTGCGGTACGGCTGGCCCGGCCCGGCTCGCCCTGGGCCCGCCGCTTCTACCGCAACCGGCCCAAGGCGCGCGCCAGGGCCGGGCTGCGCTCCTTCCACCACGACCGCCGCTGGGACCGGCCACGCCGCAAACTTCAGGATCTGATCGGCGGGGCGCCCGATCGGCTACCGGTACGCAAACGCTGACGCCTGAGCCGCCACCGGCGGCGCAGCGCCGAGAGCCCGCACACCGCCAGTACCGCCGCGATCGCCGCCAGATGCTCCTTGCCCGCGAGATTGTTCTTGAAGAGCACCTCGCCGACCATCAACACGGTCACCAGTGCCGCCGTGCACCAGGCCCGGTAGCGCCAGCAGACGAAGACCGCGAGGCCGACGACCGCCGCCGACGGGCCGGTGTCGACGACCACGGCGTCCGACGCGGGCAGCCCGAAGAGGCTCTCAGGGTCGAGTGAGACACCGATCCGTGCGTACGTCGTGCCGGCCAGCGTCGACACATACGCGATCACCAGCGTCCGCCACCGGCCCAGACAGATCTCCGCGATCCCGAAGACCAGCAGGACCTGCGCCAGCGCACCCCACACCGGCAGATCCAGCGCCGGGACGAACAGCGACAGCGGGGTACGCAGCAGCGCCACCCAGAGCGGGTCCTCGGCCTTCACGAAGCCCAGGTTGCGCACGAGGCCGAAGCCCCAGGACTGGTTCTGCACCAGCTGGAAGAGTGCCGTGAGGCAGACCGCTCCGAGCGTCATCGGGATCGCCCGCCACTTCTTGGTGACGAGTGCCCTCCGCAGGGTCGCGTACAGAGGCCCCCACTCACGGCGCGCGAACGCGATCACCGTCTTCAACGCTTGGACTCCAGGTGCCTGCGGTGCAGCCACTTGGGCAGGCCCGGCGCCTCGAGGAAGCCCTCGGCGCGGCCCGCCGCCAGGCCGATGCGCAGCAGGTCGGCGCTCTTTTCGAAGAGCATGAAACGTGGCTCCCAGATAGGTCGGTACTTGGCGTTGGCGCGGTACAGCGACTCGATCTGCCACCAGCGGGAGAAGAAGCTGAGGAGTGAGCGCCACAGTCTCAGCACCGGACCGGCGCCGAGCTTCGAGCCACGTTCGAAGACCGATCTGAACATCGCGAAGTTCAATGACACCTGCGTGATCCCGATCTCCTTCGCGCGCTGCAGGAGCTCGATGACCATGAATTCCATCAGGCCGTTCTCGGAGTCCCGGTCACGCCGCATCAGATCGAGCGAGAGCCCCTTGGGGCCCCACGGCGCAAAGCTCAGCACCGCCCGCAACTCGCCCTGGCCGTCCGTGCATTCGAGCATCACGCAGCGGCCGTCCCCGGGATCACCGAGCCGTCCCAGCGCCATCGAGAAGCCGCGTTCGGTGGCCCCGTCGCGCCAGTCGTCGGCGCGACCGACCAGTACGGCCATCTCCTCGGGCGGGATGTCCTCGTGGCGGCGGATCCGTACCTCGTAACCGGCGCGCCCGACCCGGTTGTAGGCCTGGCGCACGGTCCGCATCGCGCGGCCGTCGAGAGTGAAGTCGTCGGTCTCCACGATCGCCTCGTCGCCGAGCTCCAGGGCGTCCAGGCCGTGCCGCGCGTAGATCGTCCCGGCCTCCTCGCTCGCGCCCATCACCGCCGGGATCCAGCCGTGTTCACGCGCCTCGGCCAGCCAGGGGTCGATCGCGCCGGGCCAGGCCTCCGGGTCGCCGATCGGGTCGCCCGAGGCGAGCGAGACGCCGCCCACCACGCGGTAGACGACGGCGGCCTTCCCGGTCGGTGACCAGACGACGCTCTTCTCGCGGCGCAGTGAGAAGTAGCCGAGCGAGTCCCGGTCGCCGTGGCGCTGCAGCAGGACGCGCAGCCGCTCCTCGTCGTCCTCGGTGAGTGCGTCGACGGCCCGGCGGGAGCGGAAGGCCGCGTACAGCACTGCGAACAGCAGCAGTGTCGACAGCACGTTGATGGTGACATTGACCCAGCCGGGCGTGCTGATGCCGGCGAGGCGGGAGTCGTCCGGGGCGAGCGAGATAAGCCGCAGCAGGCCGTAGTACCAGCGCTGCAGAAAGGTGGACTGACCGGCCGCGGTATTGGTGACGGTGACGAGTGCCGCGGCGAGCAGCGAGGTGACCAGCAGCCCGCCGACCGCGACGGCCGCGGCCAGCCTGGGGTTGGAGCGGTCGCCCTTCGCGTAGAACTCCCGTCGGCCGAGCGCCAGCGCGAGTACGAAGGCGGCGGTCAGGACGAGCGAGATCCAGTTCTGCGCATGTTCGCGGACCTCGGGGTCGACGCCGATCGCGAGGACGAAGAGCAGCAGGAAGAGTCCGGCCAGTACGAAATTGAGGATCCAGGCGGCGCGCTTGCGGCGGCGCATGGTGATCGCCAGGAAGAGCGTGAAGGCTCCGGAGGCGAAGCCCGCGGTGAGCAGATACGGCGTGAAGTAGTCATCGACGTTGTGCCGCCGGAGGTCCTGGAGGAGGGAGACCCACACAGCACTCAGAAGGTTGATGAACGCCACGGCACGCAGATACCAGACGGCGAACGCCGCACTGCGCCGCGAACGGACGGCGCTTCGGCTCGTACTACGGCTCGCCTCTTCGCTGGACAAGCGGACCTCTCCCATGAAACGCGATGATATGGGGCATCGCGCATCAAGGTGGGCGAGAGTGCGGCCGCCCATCATGGCGCGGCCGCACCGACGCGTCAGTCCGTGTCGCTCTCCACCGACTCCGTACGCTCCGGCAGTTCGGCCGCGAGCACGGCCGAAGCCTGCACGAGGGGGAGTGCGAGCAATGCCCCGGTTGCTTCGCCCACAGTGACGCCATGGTCGAGCAGGGGGTTGAGCGCCATCCGGTCCAGCGCCTTCGTCTGTGCGGGTTCGCCGCTCACCTGACCCGCGAGCCACCAGTCCGGCGCCCGGAATGCCGCCCGCTGGCCGACCAGCGCACAGGCCGCCGAGACCACTCCATCGAGGATCACCGGCATGCGTCGTACGGCACTCTGCAGCAGGAATCCGGTTGTCGCGGCCAGATCCGCCCCGCCCACCGTCGCCAGCAGCTCCAGCTGATCGCCGAGCACCGGCCGGGCGCGCCGCAACGCGTCCCGGATCGCCGCGCACTTGCGCATCCAGGCCAGATCGTCGATGCCTGCGCCGCCGCGGCCGGTGACCACGGAGGCGTCCGTGCCGCACAGCGCGGCGATCAGCGTGGCGGCGGGCGTGGTGCCGCCGACACTCAGATCGCCGAGGACGACCAGATCGGTGCCGGAGTCGGCCTCCTCGTCGGCGATCGCCATACCGAGGCGTACGGCCTGCTCGGCCTCCTCGATCGTCATCGCGTCCTCGACGTCGATACGTCCGCTGCCGCGGCGCACCCGGTGACGTACGACCTCGTCCGGCAGCAGCTCCGGCTCGCAGTCCAGACCGGCGTCGACGATCCGTACCGGCACGCCCATCCGGCGGGCCAGTACGGCGACGGGGCTCGCGCCCTCCAGCGCGGCGCGCACCAGCTGGTGCGCGGAGCCGGACTCCCGGCCGGAGACGCCCAGTTCGGCGACCCCGTGATCACCGGCGAACAGCACGACGCGTGGCTGGTCGATGGCCTTGACCGGCACGGCGGCCTGCGCGGCCGAAAGCCACTCGCCCAGCTCGTCGAGACGGCCGAGGGAACCGGGCGGAACGATCAGCCGCTCCCGGCGCTCTTCGGCGTCACGCCGCATACCGTTGTCGGGGCGCTCGATCAGGTCGGAGAAGTCATCGAGATTCAGCCTGCTCATTCGCCGAACAGTACAGTCACCCGGTCATGTGGCTCAGGTGGGCCGGGGGCGTGGGTTGTTGCTGTCCGGTGGGTGGTTTCCTCAGTCATCCGGTCATGCGGTTCAGGTGGGCCGGGGGCGTTGGTCGTTGCTGTCCGGTGGGTGGTTTCCTCGTGGGCATCCGGGAGGCGCCTGGCACATGGTGGTGGGTTTCCTGGTGGGCACCCGGGGGGCGCTCCGAAGAACGGCGTGGGGGTTTCGTGGGGCTCCGAGGAACGGCGTGGGGGCTTGTTGAGTTGGGGTGGTCAGCCGCGGAGGACCAGGGCCTGGCCCGCGACGACCAGCAGGACGTGTTCGCACTCGGCGGCGAAGGCGGCGTTGAGACGGCCCAGTTCGTCGCGGAAGCGGCGGCCCGACGCGGTGGCCGGGACGACGCCGCTGCCGACCTCGTTCGTCACGGCGACGACCGTGCGCGGGGTCTGCCGTACCGCGGTGACCAGTTCGGCCACGCGCGCGTGCAGCGCGTGCTCACCGTCCGCCGCCCACTTCGCGTCGTCCCACGCGTCCACCCGGTCCATCGCGTCGGTGAGCCAGAGCGAGAGACAGTCGATCAGCATCGGCGGCCCGTCCTCGGCCAGCAGCGGTACGAGATCGCAGGTCTCGGCGGTGTCCCAGGCCCCGGGGCGGCGCTCGCGGTGCAGGGAGACCCGGGCCGCCCACTCGGGGTCGCCGTCCCTGCTGCCGCTTGTCGCGACGTACAGCACCTCGGCGAAGGTCTCGAGCCGGCGCTCGGCCTCCAGTGACTTGCCGGAGCGGGCGCCGCCGGTGACGAGGGTGCGGCGGGGCACATCCGGTACGGCGTGGTACTCGCCGATGGTCAGCGTCGTCCCGTCGGGCACGGCACGCGCGCCCGCGGCCGCGAGCCGCCGGGCCAGTTCGGGGCCGCCGGGTAGGTCGTGGTCGAGGTGGACGGCGATGACGTCAGTGGTCGACCCGATCGCCCCGGCGGCGCGCAGCCGGGCGATCGCGTCGGGCCGCCCCACCACGTCGGCGACGACCATGTCGTACGCGGCCAGCCCTTCGGCGAGACCGGCAGGCGCTCCGCCGGGCGGCAGATAGAGAAGCCGCTCACCCTCCGGAGAGGTCACCTCGTACCCCGTACCGGGGTTGTCCATCGAGACGGCACGCACCCGGTGCCCGCTGATCAGCGTCAACTCCTGTCCGTCCGGGACCCGCCCCGCCGTCGGCAGCCCGGCGGGCAGATCCACGGGGGGCCCGTCGTGCGGATGCGTCAGCAGCACCTGCCGTACGCCGACGAGCGAGTGCCCGGCCCGCGCGGCGGCCATGGCGGCGCCCGGGGTGAGGTCGAGCAGCAGCGCGCTGTCGACGAGCAGCGCGGTGGCGGCGCGGGCGAGCGGGCCGCGGGCGGTGGCGCAGACGGCGCACGGGCAGTCGGGCCGCGGGAGTCCGGCGGGGGCGCCGGTGCCGAGCAGAGTGAGTTCCACGCTCACGATCCTCCCGCGTCACCGCGGGGCGTGCGCGCCCGGCTACGCTGCGGGCAGCAACGAGATCACTGGTGGGCCCTGGGAGGCGGACATGGCATGGACGTGGCGTTTCGAGAAGTCCGACGGGACGGAGGTCCAGCCGGCGGTGCAGCCGGAGGAGTTCACGACGCAGGGGGACGCGGAGTCGTGGATCGGTGAGTTCTGGAAGGACCTTCTGGAGGGCGGGGCGGACCAGGTGATCCTTTCGGAGGACTCGACGAAGATCTACGGTCCGATGAGCCTGCACGCGAACGAGGCGTAGCCCGCGGGTCCCTTGGGGGGCGGGTCGGGTCCTGGCCCCGGGGTGCGGGTCCCTTGCGGGGGCGGGTCCCTTTACGGGGGTGCCGTGACCCGGGGCGCGGGTCCCTTGCGGGGGCGGGTCCCTTTACAGGGGTGCCGTGGTCCTGGGGTGCGGGTCCCTTGCGGGGTGCGGGGTGCGGGTTTTGGGTGCTTGGGCGTGCCCGGTCTTGGGCCGGTGGCCGTCCGGGGTCCGCTCCGGGGCTCGTGTCCGGGACTGCGCTGCATCCGATATGGGGCTCCGCCGCGTGGTCACTGCGCTTCGCGCGAGTTGCGACGCTTTACGTCCCGAACACGACCCCTGCGCGTCCGCCTGCCAGGGTCGGGCCCCGGGCCCCTCGGGTGCCCGGGGCCGGGAGCGTGAAGGGCTGTGACGCGGAGCCGGTGCTCCGGGGGCAGCCCGCAACGTTCTCGCCCGCCGCCTGGGGCTGGGCCCCAGCGCTTGTGGTTTGCGGTGCGGAGCTGCCGCCCGGGCGGGCCGCCTGCGCCTGTGGCGCGGAGCTGTCGGCTCGGGGCGTGGGCTCCGCGAGTGTTGTTTGCGGCGCGGAGCTGCTGCTCGGGTGGTGTGGGGGCGTCGGCCCCCACGTGCCCCAGGGGCCTGGGGCCGCGGCTCAGCCGCGTACGCCGCACAGATGCAGCAGCGCGGCCACACCGCGGTACGGCTCCGTACGTCCCGCGCGGTCCTCCGCCGCCAGCAGCCGCTCCAGCTCCTCGGCGGCCGGCAGCTCGGCCTCGTTGGGGACGTTGTCGGTGAAGACCCGCACCCCGTACCAGGCGTGCAGCGGCGCCGCGATCCCCGCCAGCGTCGCCGTCAGCGCCTCGAGCCGGTCCGCGCGCACCGGAAGCCCGAGCCGGTTGGTGTACGCATCGGTGTCGAACGCGGTCAGCGCGGCCGACCAGTCCCCGGCGAGCCCCGACCGCATGGCCAGTGCGTCCGCGTTCCGTACGAGCAGCGAGAGGAGACCGCCCGGCGCCAGCATCCTGGCCATGCCGGCCAGCATTGCGTCCGGCTCCGTGACGTACATCAGCACCCCGTGGCAGAGCACCACGTCGAAGCTGCCGGGCAGGAAATGCACCCCGGTGTCCCGGCCGTCGCCCTCGATCAGCCGGACCCGCTCACGGATTCCGGCCGGCTCGGTGGCCAGCGAGTTGTGTGCCGCCTTCAGCATCGCGGGATCGGACTCCAGACCGGTCACCGTGTGCCCGGCCCGGGCGAGACGCAGCGCCTGGGTGCCCTGCCCCATGCCCACATCGAGGATGCGCAGCCGCTGCCCGACCGGGTAGCGGGCGGCCATCTGTTCGTCGAGCTGAAGGGCGACAAGCTCCTGGCGGACGGTGTTGCGCAGTCCGCCGAGCCCGGCCAACCAGTCGACCGAAGCGCCTCCGAAGCCGGAGACCTCCGTGCTCAGGGCCGCTCTCCGCGCTTGACCTGCGGCTTCGGCAGACGCAGTCGGCGCATCTGGAGCGTACGCATCAGGCCATAGGCGATCGCGCCGCGCTTGGACTCGTTCGGGAAGCGCTCGTTCAGCTGCTTCTTCAGGCGGAACGCCAGACCGATCGAGTCGATGACGATCAGCACGATGACGCCGAGCCAGAGCAGCAGCGCGATGTTCTGCAGCGAGCCGATCCTGACCATGCTCAGCACCAGGATCACCACCGCGAGCGGCAGGAAGAACTCGGCGATGCAGAAGCGGGAGTCGACGAAGTCGCGCACGAAGCGGCGGACCGGTCCCTTGTCACGGGCCGGCAGATACCGCTCGTCGCCACTGGCCAGCGCCTCGCGCTGCTTGGCCATGTCCACGCGGCGGGCCTCGCGCTGGCGCTTCGCGGCCTCCTTGCGGTCGGTCGGCGCCGAGCTGGAGGCACGGCGGCGCTGGGTCTGGGCCTCACTCCGCTTGGGCGTGGGGCGGCCCTTCGGGGCCTCGGGGTCGCGGGGCTGCTTGGAGAGGTCTGCCTGCACCTTGCCGGTGGGGGACTTCTCTTCCTTGGAACGGCTACCAAACACAAAGCCCAAGGGTACGGGGTGAAAATGCGGGGACCGAACGCCGGCGGGGAACGATCCCGCAACACCGTGCGTCTGTAGGGGACAGAAGCCGGCCGTAAGCCGGACAGAGCGGACGTCGCCCGTGGTTTCCCTGACGGCCACCTACTCCTTGCGCCGGATCGAAGCCGTACGCAGTCGTCCTTGGGGAGGAGCGCATCCGCGCTGGAACAGTGCGGTAATGGATGCAGGGCCCGTAATGTGGGTTCTGTTGGAGTGCTGAAGCTGAGTCCGTCAGAAGGGGGCGCGCGAAGCCCATGAGCGGTGTCATGAAGCGTATGGGGATGATCTTCCGCGCGAAGGCAAACAAGGCCCTCGACAGGGCCGAGGATCCGCGCGAGACCCTCGATTACTCGTACCAGAAGCAGCTCGAACTGCTGCAGAAGGTGCGCCGCGGAGTCGCCGATGTGGCGACCTCCCGCAAGCGGCTCGAGCTGCAGCTGAACCAGTTGCAGGGACAGTCGTCCAAGCTGGAGGACCAGGGCCGCAAGGCGCTGGCGCTCGGCCGCGAGGACCTGGCACGCGAGGCGCTGTCCCGCCGCGCGTCCCTGCAGCAGCAGGTCAGCGACCTGGAGACACAGCACACCACGCTGCAGGGCGAGGAGGAGAAGCTCACTCTCGCCGCCCAGCGGCTGCAGGCCAAGGTCGACGCCTTCCGTACGAAGAAGGAGACCATCAAGGCCACCTACACCGCTGCCCAGGCGCAGACCAGGATCGGCGAGGCCTTCTCCGGCATCTCCGAGGAGATGGGCGACGTCGGCCTGGCGATCCAGCGGGCCGAGGACAAGACCGCGCAGTTGCAGGCACGGGCCGGCGCGATCGACGAGCTGCTCGCCTCCGGCGCCCTGGACGACCAGTCCGGGATGGCGAAGGACGACATCGCCGCCGAGCTGGACCGGATTTCCGGTGGTACAGATGTAGAGCTGGAACTGCAGCGGATGAAGGCCGAGCTCGCGGGCGGCTCGAGTTCGCAGCAGGCGATCGAAGGCGGTGCCGCGGGCCGGCAGGACGCCGCCCCGCAGCAGAACACTCCGAACAAGTTCGACAAGCAGTAGGGACTCGTCATGATCGTACGGATCATGGGGGAGGGCCAGGTGAAGCTGGCGGACAGCCACTTCACCGAGCTCAACAAGCTCGACAACGAGCTGCTGGCCGAGATGGAGAGCGGTGACGACGAGGGCTTCCGCAGGACTCTCAACGCGCTCCTGGACCGGGTCCGCGAGCTCGGCGAACCCCTGCCGGACGACGCGCTGGAGCCGTCCGAGCTGATCCTGCCGGCTTCGGACGCCACTCTTGAGGACGTACGGGAGATGCTCAGCGACGACGGTCTCATCCCCGGCTGACCGCTCGCACTCCAACAGCCGAACGCCCCGCCCCGGATCGATCCGGGGCGGGGCATTCTGCTCTCTTCTGCTGTGCTCGCGGGTGTTCGCGGCTGTCGCGGCACGCCGTACCGTTGCTGGATGTGACCTCACTCGCCACCGGGTTCGCCCGCACCCGGCGCTGGCTTCGCGCGCATCCGCTGGCGTTCGACGGAGCGCTCGCCCTGGCCGTACTGATCTGCATGGTCGTCGGCTCCTTCGCCGATCCGAACGGGCCGCACGGTCCGGCCTTCGGCAGCCGTACGCCCGAGCCGCGCAGCCTGGTGCTGATGGTCCTGGTCGCCGGGGCCCTCGTCTTCCGCCGGCGCAACCCGATGCCCGTGCTCGTGTTCACCACCGCGGTCTCGGTCGTCGAGCTCGTCGTGGGCGATCCGGCCGCACCGGTCGCGATGAGTGCCGTGATCGCCCTCTACACCGTCGCCTCCCGCACCGACCGCCCCACCACCTGGCGCGTCGGCCTGTTGACCATGGCCGTGCTGACCGGCGCAGCGATGTTCTTCGGCTCGACCCCCTGGTACACACAGGAGAACCTCGGCATCTTCGCCTGGACCGGGATGGCGGGAGCGGCGGGAGACGCCGTACGCAGCCGGCGGGCCTTCGTCGACGCGATACGTGAGCGGGCCGAGCGCGCCGAGCGCACCCGCGAGGAGGAGGCCCGCCGCCGGGTCGCGGAGGAGCGCCTGCGGATCGCCCGCGATCTCCACGATGTGGTCGCGCACCACATCGCCCTGGTCAACGTCCAGGCGGGCGTCGCCGCGCATGTCATGGACAGACGGCCCGACCAGGCCAAGGAGGCCCTCGCCCATGTGCGCGAGGCCAGCCGCTCCGCACTCAACGAACTGCGCGCCACAGTCGGTCTGCTCCGCCAGTCCGGCGACCCGGAGGCTCCCACCGAACCGGCTCCCGGCCTCGATGTCCTCGATGAGCTGGTCATCACCTTCCGGCAGGCCGGTCTGCCGGTCGAGGTGGCCCGTGCCGACGACGGGATCCGGCTGCCCGCGGCCGTCGATCTCGCGGTGTACCGGATCATCCAGGAGGCGCTGACCAATGTGCGGAAGCACGCGGGCACGGATGCGAAGGCCGAGGTGAGCGTGGTGCGGGTCGGCCACACCGTGGAGGTCACCGTGCTGGACAACGGCGCCGGGGCCGAAGGGCCGGTGGACGGCGGCGGCCACGGTCTGCTCGGTATGCGCGAGCGGGTCACCGCACTCGGGGGCACCCTCACTGCGGCCCCCCGCTACGGCGGCGGCTTCCGGGTGCAGGCGATACTGCCGGTCAAGACCGGCACGGGGGAGGACAGATGACGATCAGGGTGCTGCTCGCCGACGACCAGGCGCTGCTGCGCAGCGCGTTCCGGGTCCTGGTGGATTCCGAACCCGACATGCATGTCGTCGCGGAGGCGGCGGACGGCGCCGAGGCGGTGGCACTCGCCCGTTCCGCCAAGGCCGATGTCGTCCTGATGGACATCCGGATGCCCGGGACGGACGGGCTCGCCGCCACCCGAATGATCAGCGCCGACCCCGAACTCGCGAACGTACGCGTCGTCATGCTCACCACCTTCGAGGTGGACGAGTACGTCGTGCAGTCGCTGCGGGCAGGCGCATCGGGCTTCCTCGGCAAGGGAGCGGAACCGGACGAACTGCTCAATGCCATCCGTATCGCGGCTGCGGGGGAGGCGCTGCTCTCGCCGGTCGCCACCAAGGGCCTGATCGCCAAGTTCCTCGCACAGGGCGGCACTTCGGACGACGGGCAGGAGTCCCGGGCGCACTCCGAGCGGCTCTCGGCGCTCACCGTGCGCGAGCGTGAAGTCCTCGTCCTGGTCGCCGGCGGCCACTCCAACGACGAGATCGCCGAACGGCTCGAGGTCAGCCCGCTGACCGTCAAGACGCATGTGAACCGTGCGATGGCGAAACTCGGCGCCCGCGACCGCGCCCAATTGGTGGTAATCGCGTACGAATCGGGCCTGGTACGTCCAAGGGTGGAGTGAGCCGGAGCCTCGCGTACTCCAGCTGCGGTATGCGCGCGATAAGGAACTGGACCTGGGGTCGAGGGTTGGGCCTCCTCGAATGGCTGATCGTATAAACGGGCAGCCCGGCTGTGCCCTCTTGTCCTTCCTGCCGCGTAAGCCACAGAAGAGAGACACCATGTCCTGGCTGTCCAGATTCAGCCTGTCGCAACGAGCCCTGATCGGCCTGATGTCGATCGTCGCGATCGCCTTCGGAGCGATCGCCATCCCGCAGCTCAAGCAGCAGCTGCTGCCCTCCATCGAACTGCCGATGGTGTCGGTGCTGGCCCCGTACCAGGGCGCGTCCCCCGATGTGGTCGAGAAGCAGGTCGTCGAACCGCTCGAGAGCACCATCAAGGCCGTCGACGGAATCAAGGGCATCACCTCCACGGCGAGCGAGGGCAACGCCGTGATCATGGCCAGCTTCGACTACGGGGACGGCACCAAGCAGCTCGTCGCCGATGTGCAGCAGGCCGTGAACCGGGCCCGTACCCAGCTGCCCGACGACGTCGACCCGCAGGTCGTCGCCGGTTCGACGGACGACATCCCGACCGTCGTCCTCGCCATCACCTCCGACAAGGACCAGCAGGCGCTCAACGACCAGCTGGAGCGCACCGTCGTCCCGGCGATCGAGGACATCGACGGCGTCGGCCAGGTCTCCGTCGACGGCGTCCAGGACCTTCAGGTCTCCGTCACCCCCGACGACAAGAAGCTCGCCTCGGCCGGGCTGAACACCATGGCGCTCGCCGAGGCGCTCAAGGCGGGCGGCGCGACGCTGCCGGCCGGCTCCTTCTCCGAGGACGGCAAGAGTCGTACGGTCCAGGTCGGCGGCGGTTTCACCACGCTGAAGCAGATCGAGGACCTGCGCGTGTCCCCCGAGAAGGGCAAGCCGGTACGCCTCGGTGACGTCGCCACGGTGAAGCAGGAGGAGTCCCAGCGGGTCTCCATCACCCGTACGGACGGCAAGCCGAGCCTCGCCGTCCTCGCCACCATGGACAAGGACGGCAGTGCCGTCGCCATCTCCGACGCGGTCAAGGACAAGCTGCCCGAGCTCCGCAAGGACCTCGGCGCCGGCGCTCAGCTGACCGTCGTCTCCGACCAGGGCCCTGCCGTCTCCAAGTCGATCTCCGGTCTGACCACCGAGGGCGCGCTCGGACTGCTCTTCGCGGTCATCGTGATCCTGGTCTTCCTGGCCTCGCTCCGCTCCACGCTGGTCACGGCGGTCTCCATCCCGCTCTCGGTCGTCCTCGCGCTGATCGTGCTGTGGACGCGTGACCTGTCGCTCAACATGCTCACGCTGGGCGCGCTGACCATCGCGATCGGCCGGGTCGTCGACGACTCGATCGTGGTTCTGGAGAACATCAAGCGGCACCTCGGCTACGGCGAGGAGCGGCAGGCGGCCATCATCACCGCGGTGAAGGAAGTGGCGGGCGCCGTCACCTCCTCGACGCTGACGACCGTCGCCGTGTTCCTGCCCATCGGTCTGGTGGGCGGCATGGTCGGCGAGCTCTTCGGCTCGTTCTCGCTGACCATCACCGCGGCCCTGCTGGCCTCGCTGCTGGTCTCGCTGACCGTCGTCCCCGTCCTGTCGTACTGGTTCCTGCGGGCCCCGAAGGCCGTACAGGGCATCGACCCGGACGAGGCCCGGCGCAAGGCGGAGGAGAAGGAGGCGCGCAGCCCGCTGCAGCGGATGTACGTCCCGGTGCTGCGTTTCGCGACCCGCCGCCGCCTCACCAGCGTCGTCCTCGCGCTCGTCGTGCTCTTCGGCACCTTCGGCATGGCCGGGCTGCTGAAGACGAACTTCTTCGACCAGGGCGAGCAGGAGGTCATGTCCGTCAAGCAGGAGTTGGCCCCCGGTACCAGCCTGGAGGCGGCGGACGCCTCCGCGAAGAAGGTCGAGAAGGTCCTCGACAAAATCGACGAGATCAAGGACTACCAGGTCACGGTCGGCTCCTCCGGCTTCATGGCGGCCTTCGGCGGCGGTACGGGTGCCAACCAGGCTTCCTACCAGCTGACCCTGAAGGACGCGTCGTCGTACGAGAAGACCCGCGACCGTATCGACGAGGAGCTCGGCAAGCTCGACGGCATCGGCGACACGACGATCGCGGCGGGCGACGGCTTCGGCAACCAGAACCTGAGCGTCGTGGTGAAGGCGTCAGACGCGGACACGCTGAAGAAGGCGTCCGAGGCGGTACGGGCCGAGGTGGCGAAGCTCGACGACGTCACCGATGTACAGAGCGACCTGGCGCGGAGCATCCCCCGGATCTCGGTCAAGGCGAACGAGAAGGCGGCGGAAGCGGGCTTCAACGAGACCACGCTGGGTCTGGCCGTCGGCCAGGCGGTGCGCGGCACTCCGTCGGCCAAGGCGATCCTGAACGACACCGAGCGCGATGTCGTGATCACCTCGGCGAAGCCGGCGAAGACGCTGTCGGACCTTCGTAACCTCGCCCTCGGTCCGGTCAAGCTCGGTGACATCGCCGATGTGAAGCTGGTCCCGGGACCGGTCTCGATGACGCGGATCGACGGCTCGCGGGCCGCGACGATCACGGCGAAGCCGACCGGTGACAACACGGGCGCGGTGAGCGCGTCGCTCCAGAGCAAGCTCAAGTCGCTGGACCTCCCGGACGGTGCCACTGCCACCATCGGTGGTGTCTCCTCCGACCAGGACGATGCCTTCGCCTCGCTGGGCCTGGCGATGCTGGCGGCGATCGCGATCGTCTTCATGCTGCTGGTCGCGACGTTCCGCTCGCTGGTCCAGCCGCTGATCCTGCTCGTCTCGATCCCCTTCGCGGCGACGGGCGCGATCGGCATGCTGATCGTCACGGGTACACCGATGGGTGTCCCGGCGATGATCGGCATGCTGATGCTCATCGGCATCGTGGTCACCAACGCGATCGTGCTGATCGACCTGATCAACCAGTACCGGGCCCAGGGCCTGGGCGTGGTGGAAGCGGTCGTCGAGGGCGGCCGCCACCGGCTGCGCCCGATCCTGATGACTGCCCTGGCGACGATCTTCGCGCTGCTCCCGATGGCGCTGGGCGTCACGGGAGAGGGCGGCTTCATCGCCAAGCCGCTGGCGGTGGTGGTGATCGGCGGTCTGATCACCTCGACGCTGCTGACGCTGCTGCTGGTCCCGACGCTGTACGCGATGGTGGAACTCCGCAAGGAGCGCCGCGCCAAGAAGAAGGCAGCGAAGCGCGCGTCCAAGTCCCCCGCCCCGCAGAGCGAGGCGGACTCGGAGCGCGCGGTCCAGGAACCGGCCCAGGTCTGAGCTGTTCCGGACGCGACACAGGGGTGCCCCCGGCCCGAACGGCCGGGGGCACCCCTTGTGTTCCGAGCCCACCGCTACGTCAGCGCCAGCATCCTCTCCAGCGCCAGCTTCGCGAAGCTCTCCGTCTCCCTGTCGACCTGGATCCGGTTCACCAGATTCCCCTCCGCCAGCGACTCCAGCGCCCACACCAGGTGGGGCAGGTCGATGCGGTTCATCGTCGAGCAGAAGCACACCGTCTTGTCGAGGAAGACGATCTCCTTGTCGGGGTGCGCGTTCGCGACCCGGCGGACCAGGTTGAGCTCTGTGCCGATCGCCCACTTCGAGCCGGCCGGAGCCGCCTCCAGCGTCTTGATGATGTACTCCGTCGAGCCGACGTAGTCCGCGGCCGACACGACCTCGTGCTTGCACTCGGGGTGGACCAGGACATTCACGCCCGGGATCCGCTCCCGCACATCGTTGACCGAGTCCAGCGAGAAGCGACCGTGCACCGAGCAGTGCCCGCGCCACAGGATCATCTTCGCGTTGCGCAGCTGCTCGACCGTCAGCCCGCCGTTCGGCTTGTGCGGGTTGTAGAGGACGCAGTCGCCGAGCGACATCCCCATCTCCCGCACCGCGGTGTTGCGCCCCAGGTGCTGGTCGGGCAGGAACAGCACCTTCTCGCCCTGCTCGAAGGCCCAGTCCAGCGCACGCTTCGCGTTCGACGATGTGCAGATCGTCCCGCCGTGCTTGCCGGTGAAGGCCTTGATGTCGGCCGAGGAGTTCATGTACGACACGGGCACGACCTGCTCCGCGATGCCGGCCTCGGTCAGCACGTCCCAGCACTCGGCGACCTGCTCCGCGGTGGCCATGTCGGCCATCGAACAGCCGGCGGCCAGGTCGGGCAGTACGACCTTCTGGTCGTCCGAGGTCAGGATGTCCGCAGACTCGGCCATGAAGTGCACACCGCAGAAGACGATGTACTCGGCCTCCGGCCGCGCCGCGGCGTCCTTGGCCAGCTTGAAGGAGTCCCCGGTCACGTCCGCGAACTGGATGACTTCGTCGCGCTGGTAGTGGTGCCCCAGGACGAAGACCTTGTCCCCGAGCCTCTCCTTGGCTGCACGAGCGCGCTCCACCAGGTCCGGGTCGGACGGGGAGGGCAGGTCGCCGGGGCACTCCACACCGCGCTCGCTCCTGGGGTCGGCCTCGCGGCCGAGCAGCAGCAGGGCGAGCGGCGTCGGCTGGACGTCGAGCTCCGGGCGGGCTTGGGCGGTGGTCACGACACGCACCCTTTCTTTTCTGCAGACAGACCTTCTCGTCTATTTGACGCTATCTATCATAACCGCTTCACGTCACTTTGACGACGGCCATAGCGTCCATGTGACGCACCCCCCGTCCGCAGATCGGTGCCCCCCGTCGATCCGGTGTGCGAGCATGAAAGGGAACAACATGCCCTCGGCCCCGGAATGAATCCGCGGCCACGCCGGTTGCAAACGTCGGCAAGCAGTCTCCGTACAACCCGGGAGAGAAGCAGATGTCCGTATCGGACGAGACCACCACCGTGAGCGACGGCATCCTTCTGTCCGACGCCGCCGCAGCCAAGGTCAAGGGCCTGCTGGAGCAGGAAGGCCGGGACGACCTGGCGCTGCGCGTCGCCGTTCAGCCCGGTGGCTGCTCGGGTCTGCGCTACCAGCTGTTCTTCGACGAGCGTTCGCTCGACGGCGATGTCGTGAAGGACTTCGACGGCGTCAAGGTCGTCACCGACCGGATGAGCGCTCCGTACCTGGGCGGCGCCTCCATCGACTTCGTCGACACGATCGAGAAGCAGGGCTTCACGATCGACAACCCGAACGCCACCGGGTCCTGCGCCTGCGGCGACTCCTTCAGCTAAAGCTGAGCCCAGTCGGGCGAAAGGCGGCGGCCCCGATCTCCGGGGGTCGCCGCCTTCGTCTGTCCGGCGTCCGGTCCGTCCGGCGTCTGTCGGACGCCGCTCCAGAAAGCACCTGCTACTGCACACGAGCTACTTCAGCGGGACGGCCTTGCCCGTCTCCGCGTCCACGACCTTCCGGTCGCCCAGCGGCTTGTCCAGCGTCACCTTCTCCGTCAGCTCCTTCGCGATCATGACGCAGATCCGCTTCGGGTCGGGATTCGACTCGACGACCCGGACCTTCACCTGGCTGGCGCTCTCACTCGCCGTCGCCGCGTAGTCGCTGCACACGCCACCCCAGAAGGTCACGGACAGAACCCGCCCGTTCACGCTGTACGACGTGATGCCCCGCTCGGACCCCGCGACAGGATCCTTCGGCGGCTGGGTCGGCTTGATGTTCCGCTTCGGCGGTGCGGACTTCGACAGGAACTTCGGGTCCACCGCCGTCTGGGTGACCGTGAACGGCTGGGCGCCGCCATTCGGCTTTACCTCGAACAGCCACGACGGTACGAGCACCTGCTGTCCGTCCACGTACTGCGCTGCCAGCCCGAAAACGGCCTTGCCGACCGTCAGCCGCTCAGGACCGGCCGCCTTGCTCTTCGGCTTGCACGGCGCCGCGGGCTTCTGCTCGCCCTCCACCGGCACCGGGGTGGCGCAACCGCCGATCCCGATCGGGCCCGCGCCCTCACCGGCCTTGTTCAGCTGCTTCAGCGCCTCCTGGGCCGAGACCACCGGATACTCGTCGCTCTTCTCGGGCTTCTTCAACTGCCCGCTGCCGCCGACCACTTGACCGTCCGCACCGACCTGGATCCCGGTCGTCCAGCCGTACGTCGGCAGCCCGCCGACCGCCGGAGCGGCATTCACCACCCGTACCGCGCCCATCAGTTGGCGGGCATCCAGCTCGGCGTCGCTCTGGCCGGCCGCCTTCAACACGGGAGCGGCAGCCTTCTTCGCGGCCTCCTCGCTCACCGCGGGGCCCTCGGCAGCCTTCCCCGTCTTCCCCGGCTCGCCGCGCGAGGGACACGCCTTGCCCTTCAGGCAGTTGTCACCGCCCGGCGAAGCCGCGAACCGGGCGAACGTCCAGGTGCCCGGCGCCTGCTTGTTGACCTGGAGGAGCGGGCCCGCGCCATCCTTTTCGGCGCCGATCTTCCAGGCCGGGCCGACCGGTCGCGGTGTGCCCGGCAGCCCGAGCGCCTTCGCCAGCCGGGTCACCTCGGCCTCGGTGACAGCACCGTTCGTACGGTAGACAGGGGCCGAATCCGGACCGTCCGGCAGCTTGCCCTCGGTCCGGTAGACGATCCCGCCATTGGGGTCGGGCTCGCCGGGCGCGATGCCGGGGCCGCCGCTGCCCGCAGAGGTGTCCAGCGAGAGCAGTGGCGGTGCCATATCGCGTGGCGCACCGCTCTTGGCGTCCGCGCTGTCGCCGCCGCCGCCACCGAAGCCGGCCGTCGCGAAGTACGTACCACCTCCCGCGACCAGCACCGCCGCCGCCACCGAGGCGACGGCGAGCGGGGAACGCCGGCGGTGCGGGCTGTCCGCGCTGTTGGGGGGTCGCTCCGTACTGCTCACCGCATCGCTCCTTGTCTCATGCCCCCTTCTGCCGGGGGCACGGATGGGACGGAGCGGGGGAGCGCACGGTTCCCCTCCGTGCGCCTCTTGCGCGTCAGCCGCCGTATTGCGCCAGTCGACGCACCGCGTCAGTCGCCGTATTCGGACATTGCATCGATCAGGCGGGCGGAAGCGGCCGGAACTACGACACCATGGATACGGGACGGCGGCACGGGCGCGGCCACAGCGGCCGCCGGCACCACCCAGTGCGGAGCCATCCGTGCGCAGTCACCGCGCAGCTGGGCCAGGCTGATCTCGGACTCTCGCTGCTCGCGCGGGGCGATGTGCTTCGTCATATTCGCACCGTACGAGTCGGTAGCCCAGGAAAAAAGCCCTACTATCGGGTAGTTTCCGCACTTCAGGACAGGTGCTTCGACCCGGTAGCGTTAACTGTCAACGCCACCCCGCCACAGGAGCGTCCTCGCCGTGCGAATCGCAGTCACCGGCTCCATCGCCACCGACCACCTCATGACCTTCCCCGGCCGCTTCGCCGACCAGCTGGTCGGCGACCAGTTGCACACGGTCTCCCTCTCCTTCCTCGTCGACAACCTCGACGTGCGCAGGGGCGGTGTCGGCGCCAACATCTGCTTCGGTATGGGCCAGCTCGGCACCAGGCCCGTCCTGGTCGGCGCGGCCGGAGCCGACTTCGACGAGTACCGCGCCTGGCTCGACCGGCACGGCGTCGACACCGGCTCGGTCCGTATCTCCGAGGTCCTGCACACCGCCCGCTTCGTCTGCACGACGGACGCCGACCACAACCAGATCGGCTCCTTCTACACGGGCGCGATGAGCGAGGCCCGTCAGATCGAGCTCAAGAAGGTCGCCGACCGGGTCGGCGGCCTCGACCTCGTACTGATCGGCGCGGACGACCCCGAGGCGATGCTCCGCCACACCGAGGAGTGCAAGACCCGCTCCATCCCGTTCGCCGCGGACTTCTCCCAGCAGATCGCGCGGATGAGCGGCGACGACATCCGTACTCTCCTCGACGGCGCCACCTACCTCTTCTCCAACGAGTACGAGAAGGGGCTCATCGAGTCCAAGACCGGCTGGACCGACGAGGAGATCCTGGGCAAGGTCGGCCACCGCATCACCACGCTCGGCTCGCGCGGCGTCCGTATCGAGCAGGCCGGTCAGGACGCGATCGAGGTCGGCTGCGCGGAGGAGGAGGCCAAGGTCGACCCGACCGGCGTCGGCGACGCGTTCCGCGCGGGCTTCCTCTCGGGCCTGTCCTGGGGTGTGAGCCTGGAGCGCGCGGCCCAGATCGGCTGCATGCTGGCGACCCTGGTCATCGAGACCCTGGGCACCCAGGAGTACACCCTGCGCCGCGCCCACTTCATGGACCGCTTCACCAAGGCGTACGGCCACGAGGCCTCGGCCGAGGTCCGGACGTACATCGCCTGATCAGCAGTCCCGATCAGCAGTTACGAGCGCCGGCGGACCACATAGGCCACGCCCCGGTCCGCCGGCCGCTCACCCACGTACTCCTGGTCCCGCATCTCGCACCACGCCGGGATGTCCAGGCGCGCCGCCTCGTCGTCCGCGAGGACCGTCACCGTGCCACCGACCGGTACGTCCCCGATCACCTTCGCCAGCTCGATCACCGGGATCGGGCAGAGCTTGCCGAGCGCGTCCACGACAAGCGACGCCTCCTTGCCGGTCCCGGTGGCCGCGACGGGCGCTCCGAGCCGCTCGCGCACCCCGGCAACCACCCCCGGCAGCACCTCGAGAAAGCGGTCCACCTCCACCTCGGTCGTACCGAGAGGGAGCGAGACACGGACATTTCCCTCCGACAGCACACCCATCGCCCGCAGCACATGGCTCGGCGTCAACGTGCTGCTCGTGCAGGAGGACCCCGACGAGACCGAGAAACCCGCCCGGTCCAGCTCGTGCAGCAGAGTCTCTCCGTCGACATAGAGACAGGAGAAGGTGACGAGATGGGGGAGCCGGCGCACCGGATCACCGACCACCTCCACATCCGGGACCAGCTCCGGGACACGGGCCCGGATCCGGTTCACCAGGGCCCGCAGCCGTACCGCCTCGTCCGCCGCCTCCGCCCGCACCGCCCGCAGTGAGGCCGCGGCCGCCACGATCGCCGGGATGTTCTGGAAGCCGGCCGTCCGCCCCGACTCCCGCTCGTCGGCGGGCCCTTGAGGGGCGAACCGGACACCCTTGCGCACGGCGAGCAGTCCGACTCCCGCAGGACCACCCCATTTGTGGGCACTCGCCGCGAGCAGTGACCAGTCACCCTCCACCGGCCCCCAGCCGAGGGACTGCGCCGCGTCCACCAGCAGCGGCACCCCGGCCGCCCGGCACGCCTCGGCGACCAGGTCCACCGGCTGCTCGGAACCCACCTCATGGTTGGCCGACTGCAGACAGGCCAGCGCGGTGTCCTCACGCAGCGCGGCGGCGTACACGGCAGGAGAGACCGCTCCGGCCCGGTCCACCGGGACCTCGGTCACCGCGGTGCCGTCCGCCGCCTCGTGCGCGGCCGCCGAATGGAGCACCGAGGAGTGCTCGACCGCGGAAACGACCAGGTGGCGCCCGACACGCCGACGGCCCGCGAGAGCGCCGGAAATTCCCAGGTGAACCGCGTGCGTCCCCGAAGGGGTGAAGACCAGCTCGTCCGGACGGCAGCCCACCGCCTCCGCCGCCGCCTCCCGCGCGGCGTCCAACAGCAGCCGGGCGCGCCGCCCCTCACGGTAGAGCCGGGCCGGATCGGCCCAGCCCTCGTCGAGGGAGGCCTGCAGGGCCTGCCGGGCAACCGGGTGCAGGGGGGCGGAGGATGCGGTGTCGAAGTAGGGCACCCTGCCACGCTAACCCCCGTACACGGAGGGGCCGTCAGATGCCTGCCGGAGGCCGGGATTCCGGGGGGATTCCACCCCTTCGGGGAGTCGGGCGGCGCGTTGGGCACCCTCCCCGCGCGACCCCAAATAGCGTCCAGTAGGGTTTGGTCCGCATAAACATCCAAACCCCTGCCCGCGTCAGGGCCGGCGACCGACCAGCGAGACGGCCGCGGCATGCCGCGCGGGCCGAGACTCTCGGGAAGGCGCTACGTGAGTCCCAACGGCTCCGACCGCTCGTCGCGGCGCCCGATGCGGCGGAAGCTGCTCCAGGTGCTGACCGCGGGTGTTGTCCTGGCGACCGCCTCCGGTTGCACATACAAGGACTTCCCCCGCCTGGGTATGCCCACCCCGGTAACGGAAGAGGCCCCTCGGATCCTCTCCCTCTGGCAGGGCTCGTGGGCGGCAGCGCTCATCACGGGCGCGCTGGTGTGGGGTCTGATCATTTGGAGTGTCATCTTCCACCGGCGCAGCCGCACCAAGGTGGAGGTACCCCCGCAGACCCGGTACAACATGCCGATCGAGGCGTTGTACACGGTTGTTCCGCTCATCATCGTTTCGGTGCTCTTCTACTTCACCGCGCGTGACGAGTCGAAGCTCCTGACCCTCTCCAAGCCCGCCCACACGGTCAACGTGGTCGGCTACCAGTGGAGCTGGGGCTTCAACTACATCGAGAACGTCGAAGGCACCTCGGGTGACGCCAAGACCAACAAGGCCCTGGGCGCCATCCCCGACAGGTTCCGCGAGGACTTCCCGGCGGCCGCGGGCGGCGTCTACGACGCCGGCATCCCCGGCACCCGGAATCCGCAGACCGGAAACCCGGGCCCGACGCTCTGGCTGCCCAAGGGAGAGAAGGTCCGGTTCATCCTGACCTCTCGTGACGTCATCCACTCCTTCTGGGTGGTCCCCTTCCTGATGAAGCAGGACGTCATCCCGGGCCACACCAACTCCTTCGAGGTGACTCCGAACCATGAGGGCACCTTCTTGGGCAAGTGCGCCGAGCTCTGCGGCGTCGACCACTCCCGGATGCTCTTCAACGTCAAGGTCGTCTCCCCGGAGCGCTACCAGCAGCATCTGAAGGAGCTGGCGGAGAAGGGGCAGACCGGCTACATCCCGTCGGGCATTGAGCTGACGGACCCGGCCCGGAACTCGGAGACGAACAAACTGTGAGCATCCTCAACGAACCTCAGGGTGCCGCCGCAGCAGCTGACGACTCGTACGAGAACGAGCTGCCGGTACGGCGCAAGCAGCCGGGTACTGTGATCGTGAGTTGGCTGACCACCACCGATCACAAGACCATCGGCACGATGTACCTGGTCACGTCGTTCGCGTTCTTCTGCATCGGCGGCCTGATGGCGCTCTTCATGCGCGCCGAGCTGGCCCGTCCCGGCACGCAGATCATGTCGAACGAGCAGTTCAACCAGGCGTTCACGATGCACGGCACGATCATGCTGCTGATGTTCGCGACGCCGCTCTTCGCCGGATTCGCGAACTGGATCATGCCGCTGCAGATCGGCGCGCCCGATGTGGCGTTCCCGCGGCTGAACATGTTCGCGTACTGGCTGTACCTCTTCGGCTCGCTGATCGCGGTGGCCGGCTTCCTCACCCCGCAGGGTGCGGCCGACTTCGGCTGGTTCGCCTATTCCCCGCTGTCGGACGCGGTCCGTTCGCCGGGCGTCGGCGCCGACATGTGGATCATGGGTCTGGCCTTCTCCGGCTTCGGCACGATCCTCGGTTCGGTCAACTTCATCACCACGATCATCTGCATGCGAGCCCCCGGCATGACGATGTTCCGGATGCCGATCTTCGTCTGGAACGTGCTGCTGACCGGTGTGCTGGTCCTGCTCGCCTTCCCGGTGCTGGCCGCCGCGCTCTTCGCGCTGGAGGCGGACCGCAAATTCGGTGCGCATGTCTTCGACGCCTCCAACGGCGGGGCCTTGCTCTGGCAACACCTCTTCTGGTTCTTCGGCCATCCAGAGGTGTACATCATCGCCTTGCCCTTCTTCGGCATCGTCTCCGAGATCATTCCGGTCTTCAGCCGAAAGCCGATGTTCGGCTACATCGGTCTGGTGGCCGCGACGATCGCCATCGCGGGCCTGTCCGTGACGGTGTGGGCGCACCACATGTACGTCACAGGCGGCGTCCTGCTGCCGTTCTTCTCCTTCATGACCTTCCTGATCGCGGTACCGACCGGTGTGAAGTTCTTCAACTGGATCGGCACCATGTGGAAGGGCTCACTGTCCTTCGAGACACCGATGCTCTGGACGATCGGCTTCCTGGTCACCTTCACCTTCGGTGGACTGACCGGCGTCATCCTGGCCTCGCCGCCGATGGACTTCCACGTCTCCGACTCGTACTTTGTCGTCGCGCACTTCCACTACGTCGTCTTCGGCACCGTGGTCTTCGCGATGTTCGCCGGATTCCACTTCTGGTGGCCGAAGTTCACGGGCAAGATGCTGGACGAGCGGCTCGGCAAGATCACCTTCTGGACGCTGTTCATCGGCTTCCACGGCACGTTCCTGGTGCAGCACTGGCTGGGTGCCGAGGGCATGCCGCGTCGCTACGCGGACTACCTCGCCGCCGACGGCTTCACCACGCTGAACACCATCTCCACGATCAGCTCGTTCCTGCTCGGTCTGTCGATCCTGCCGTTCATGTACAACGTCTGGAAGACGGCCAAGTACGGCAAGAAGATCGAGGTCGACGACCCGTGGGGCTACGGCCGTTCGCTCGAATGGGCGACCTCCTGCCCGCCGCCGCGGCACAACTTCCTCACCCTGCCGCGGATCCGATCCGAATCCCCGGCGTTCGACCTGCACCACCCGGAGATCGCCGCTCTCGACCAGCTCGAGCACGGCGGTCACGGAGCCAGCGTCCTTACCGGTGGCAAGACCGGTGACAAGGAGGACGGCAAGTGAAGATCCAAGGCAAGATGTTCCTCTGGCTGAGCGTCTTCATCCTCGCCGTCGCCGTCCTGTACGGCGTGTGGTCGAAGGAGCCGGCCGGTACCACCGCGCTCTTCCTGGCCTTCGGCCTGAGCGTCATGATCGGCTACTACCTGGCCTTCACGGCCCGGCGAGTGGACGCCATGGCCCAGGACGACAAGGAGGCCGACGTAGCGGACGAGGCCGGCGAGGTGGGGTTCTTCGCCCCGCACAGCTGGCAGCCGCTCGCACTCGGCATCGGTGGTGCGCTCGCCTTCATGGGCGTCGTCTTCGGCTGGTGGCTGCTGTACTTCTCCGCCCCGGTCATCCTGGTCGGCCTGTTCGGCTGGGTGTTCGAGTTCTACCGCGGTGAGAACCAGAACCAGTAACACCGCGTCAGCAGCACACGGGCCGGGCCCGGATCCCACTCACTCCTGAGAGGGATCCGGGCCCCTCGTTTGCAGTCACCCGGCGCGCCGTTATTGACCGATCTTCATAACGTGTGCTTATGAACCACACCCCGCACATACGCACCGTCGTCAGCTGCACCCTGCTGGTCGTGTCCCTCGGGGCGGGCGCGGCCGCGTGCTTCGGGTCCGACGGCAACCCGCTCGCCGCGAAGCCGTACGACGCGGCGGAACAGATCTCCTTCAACGCGCCGTCCGACAGCGCCAAAGCGGACCCGGACAAGCCTCTCGAGATCACCGTCGACGGCAGTGACGGCCGGATCACCGATGTCATGGTGACCGACGAACGGGGCCACCACCTGGCCGGCGAACTCTCCGCGGACGGCGGCCGCTGGCGCTCCACGGCGCCCCTGTCGGCCGGCGCCAAGTACACCGTGAAGGTCTCCATGGAGGACGAGGACGGCTTCCCGGGCACCCGGACGATCACCTTTGAGACCGCGCCCTCCAAGAAGCTCCTGACCGTCCAATTCGGCCCGAAGGCGGGCACGTACGGCGTCGGCCAGCCCATCACCGCGGAGCTCACCGCCCCGGTCAGGGACAAGGCGGCCAGGGCGGTCGTCGAAAGCGCCCTGAAGGTCGAGTCCACGCCCGCAGTGGAGGGCACCTGGCACTGGGTGGACGACAAGAAGCTGCACTTCCGCCCGAAGGAGTACTGGCCCGCAGGCGCGACCGTCAGCGCGGTCAGCAACCTCCAGGGCGTCAAGGTCGCCGACAAGCTCTACGGCGGCGCCTCGCAGCCACTGAAACTCACCATCGGGGACCGAATAGAGGCCATAACCGACGCCGGCGCGCACCAGATGACGGTCAAGCGCAACGGAGAAGTGATCAACACCATTCCGGTGACCACCGGCAAGCCCGGCTTCTCCACCCGGAACGGAATCAAGGTCGTGCTCGGCAAGGAGTACTTCGTACGGATGCGCGGCACCAGCATCGGTATCTCCGCGGGCAGCTCGGAATCGTACGACCTGTCCGTCTACTACGCGACCCGCGTCACCTGGAGCGGTGAGTACGTCCACGCCGCGCCGTGGTCCGTCGGCTCACAGGGGTACGCGAACGTCAGCCACGGCTGCACCGGGATGTCCACGAGCAATGCCGCCTGGTTCTACAAGACCGTGCGCGAGGGCGACATAGTCAAGGTCATCAACAGCGCCGGCGCCGAGATGGACCCCTTCGGCAACGGCTTCGGCGACTGGAACCTGTCCTGGGACACATGGCGCAAGGGCAGTGCCCTGGTGGCCGGGACCAGGGACGGCAGCAGCCCCGACGACACGGCGCGACTGCGTCCCCAGGTCTGACCGGCCGGGGCCTCAGGCCTGAACGGCGAGCCTGCGGCGCAGCAGGGCGGCCAGGGAGTCCGCGAACTCCACCGGCTCGACCGGAAGGGTCACCGCGGCCTCCGCACGGCTCCAGGTGGCCAGCCAGGCGTCCTGCGGGCGGCCCATCAGCAGCAGTACGGGCGGGCAGTTGAAGATCTCGTCCTTGATCTGCCGACAGACGCCCATACCGCCCGCGGGAACCGACTCGCCGTCCAGTACGCAGACATCGACACCGCCCTCGTCCAGCGCTTTCAGGACGGCAGGGAGGGTCGCGCACTCCAGGAACTCCACCGGCGGCAGATCGGCGGCCGGCCTGCGTCCCGCTGCCAACCGCACCTGCTCGCGGGTGCCCGAGTCATCGCTGTAGACCAGCACCGTGGCAGTCGCCTGCATTGTTCCTCCGCCTCGTTGGATCAGGAACCGATGCGGCGGATGCTACTCCGTCCGACTGCCTGTCAACAGCGGTTCGGACACCGCTTCGATGGGCCGTTCGGGCAGGACACACCCCACTGACACACCGAACGGCACCCCCCGGGGTGAGGGCGGGATAAGCGACCGACATAATGTCGGTCGTGGCGACAGCAACGACAGTAGAAACCGGGCACGCGCACCCGTCGGTCAATCGGCCGAACCTCACCAGCGTCGGAACCATCATCTGGCTGAGTTCCGAGCTGATGTTCTTCGCGGCCCTCTTCGCGATGTACTTCACCCTGCGATCGGTGACGGGCGCCGAGCACTGGAAGGAAATGGCTTCGTCCCTGAACTTCCCGTTCTCGGCGACGAACACCACGATCCTGGTGCTCTCCTCCCTCACCTGCCAGCTCGGCGTCTTCGCCGCGGAGCGGGGCGATGTGAAGAAGCTCCGCACCTGGTTCACGATCACGTTCGTGATGGGTGCGATCTTCATCGGCGGTCAGGTCTTCGAGTACACCGAACTGGTCACGAAGGACGGCCTCTCGCTGTCCTCCGACCCGTACGGCTCGGTGTTCTACCTGACCACCGGCTTCCACGGCCTGCACGTGACGGGCGGCCTCATCGCATTCCTGCTGGTACTCGGCAGGACGTACGCGGCGAGGAGATTCACGCACGAGCAGGCAACCGCCGCCATCGTCGTGTCCTACTACTGGCACTTCGTCGATGTCGTCTGGATCGGCCTCTTTGCCACGATCTACATGATCAAGTAACGGCGCAGGCACTCGCTGCCTGAAGCAGACACAGTCCAGAAGCATCGACGCAGAAGATCCTGACACCGGGGTAATCCGTGAAAAAGCTCTCCGCACGACGACGCCATCCGCTGGCGGCGGTCGTCGTCCTACTCCTCGCGCTGGCGGCCACTGGGGGGCTGTACGCCGCGTTCGCACCCGCGGACAAGGCGCAGGCCGATGAAACCGCCCAGTCCCTCGCCATCGAGGAGGGCAAGAAGCTCTACACCGTCGGCTGCGCCAGCTGCCACGGGATCGGCGGTCAGGGGACCTCTGACGGCCCGAGCCTCGTCGGCGTGGGCTCCGCCGCTGTCGACTTCCAGGTCGGCACGGGCCGGATGCCCGCCCAGCAGCCCGGCGCCCAGGTGCCGGCGAAGAAGGTCATCTACTCGCAGAGCGAGATCGACCAGCTCGCGGCGTACGTGGCCTCCCTCGGCGCCGGCCCGATCACGCCGACCGAGAAGCAGTACAGCCCGGAAGGTGCGGACATCGCCAAGGGTGGCGACCTGTTCCGTACCAACTGCGCCCAGTGCCACAACTTCACGGGTGAGGGCGGTGCCCTGACGAACGGCAAGTACGCCCCGAACCTTGAGGGCGTGGACCCCAAGCACATCTACGAGGCCATGCAGACCGGCCCGCAGAACATGCCCTCCTTCCCCGACACCACGCTGCCGGAGAAGGAGAAGCAGGACATCATCGCGTACATCAAGACGGTGAACGGCGACGACTCCGAGAGCCCCGGCGGTCTCAAGCTCGGTGGCCTCGGCCCCGTCAGCGAGGGTCTGTTCGGCTGGATCTTCGGTCTGGGTGCGCTGATCGCAGTCGCCATCTGGGTCGCGGCCCACACCGCTAAGGCCAAGAAGTCATGAGCAGCCAAGAGAATCCAGAAGAGAACCTGCCGACAGAGCAGGACTCCGCGCACGGCGCGGTAAAGGTCGCGGACGATCCGTTCGCGGACCCGGGGCTGCCGGCCCACAAGCCGCGCATCCAGGACATCGACGAGCGGGCCGCCAGGCGCTCCGAGCGTGCTGTCGCCTTCATGTTCACGCTGTCGATGCTGGCCACGATCGCCTTCATCGCCTCGTACGTGATCTTCCCGGTCGACAAGATCGTCTTCATCTTCCCGTTCGGGCATGTGAGCGCGCTCAACTTCTCCCTGGGTATCACCCTCGGTGTGGCGCTCTTCAGCATCGGCGCGGGAGCGGTCCACTGGGCCCGCACCCTGATGTCCGATGTGGAGGTCGCCGACGAGCGTCACCCCATCGCGGCCGAGCCCGAGGTCAAGGCCAAGGTCATGGCCGACTTCGCCGCGGGCGCGGAGGAGTCCGGCTTCGGCCGGCGCAAGCTGATCCGCAACACCATGTTCGGCGCGCTGGCCCTGGTGCCGCTCTCCGGTCTGATGCTGCTGCGGGACCTCGGGCCGCTGCCCGAGCAGAAGCTCCGCAAGACGATGTGGGCCAAGGGCAAGCAGCTCATCAACGTGAACACCCATGAGCCGCTGCGTCCCGAGGACGTCGCCGTGGGTTCGCTCACCTTCGCCATGCCCGAGGGCCTGGAGGAGGACGCGGAGGACTTCCAGAAGCAGATCGCCAAGGCGGCCCTGATGATCGTCCGGATCCAGCCGGACGAGATCAAGGACAAGCGCGAGCTCGAGTGGTCACACGACGGCATCGTGGCATTCTCCAAGATCTGCACGCACGTCGGCTGCCCGATCAGCCTGTACGAGCAGCAGACGCACCATGTGCTCTGCCCGTGCCACCAGTCCACTTTTGACCTCTCCGACGGCGCCCGCGTCATCTTCGGCCCGGCCGGTCACGCCCTTCCGCAGCTGCGGATCGGTGTGAATGACGATGGAAACCTCGAGGCGCTCGGCGACTTCGACGAGCCCGTCGGTCCTTCCTTCTGGGAGCGCGGATGAGTACTGCGAGCGACGACAAGAACCGCAAGGCGCCCGCAGGTGAGCGGGTCGCCGACTGGGCGGACGGCCGGCTCGGGATCTACTCCCTGGCCAAGTCCAACATGCGGAAGATCTTCCCGGACCACTGGTCCTTCATGCTGGGTGAGATCTGCCTCTACAGCTTCATCATCATCATCCTCACGGGTGTGTATCTGACGCTGTTCTTCCACCCGAGCATGAACGAGGTGGAGTACCACGGCACGTATGTCCCGATGCAGGGCATCCGGATGTCCGAGGCGTATGCCTCGACCCTGGACATCAGCTTCGACGTCCGCGGTGGTCTGCTGATCCGGCAGATCCACCACTGGGCGGCGCTGATCTTCGTCGCGGGCATGCTCGTGCACATGATGCGCGTCTTCTTCACGGGCGCCTTCCGCAAGCCGCGCGAGATCAACTGGCTCTTCGGCTTCCTGCTGCTGGTGCTCGGCATGTTCACCGGCTTCACCGGCTACTCGCTCCCGGACGACCTGCTCTCCGGTACAGGTGTGCGCTTCATGGAGGGCGCGATCCTGTCGATGCCGATCGTCGGCACGTACATGTCGATGTTCCTGTTCGGCGGTGAGTTCCCGGGCGGTGACTTCGTCGCCCGGTTCTACTCGATCCACATCCTGCTGCTGCCGGGCATCATGATGGGCCTGCTGGTGGCGCACCTGATCCTGGTCTTCTACCACAAGCACACGCAGTTCGCGGGCCCCGGCCGGAACAACAAGAACGTCGTCGGCATGCCGCTGCTGCCGGTCTACATGGCCAAGGCCGGAGGCTTCTTCTTCCTGGTCTTCGGTGTCATCTCGGTCATCGCGGCCATCGCCTCGATCAACCCGATCTGGGCGCTCGGCCCGTACCGCCCGGACCAGGTCTCCACCGGCGCCCAGCCGGACTGGTACATGGGCTTCTCCGAGGGCCTGATCCGTGCGATGCCCGGCTGGGAGATCAATTTCGCGGGACACACGCTCGCTCTGGGTGTGTTCGTACCGCTGATGGTCTTCCCGCTGATCCTGGTCGCGATCGCGGTCTACCCGTTCATCGAGTCCTGGGTCACGGGGGACAAGCGCGAGCACCACATCCTGGACCGCCCGCGCAACGCCCCGACCCGTACGGCTTTCGGTGTGGCCTGGCTGACCTGGTACGTCATTCTGTTGATCGCCGGTGGCAACGACTTGTTCGCCGTCTTCTTCCACCTGTCGATCAACAGCATCACCTGGTTCGCCCGGATCGCCTTCTTCGTCGCCCCGGTCATCGCGTTCGTCATCACCAAGCGGATCTGCCTGGGTCTGCAGCGGCGTGACCACGACAAGGTGCTGCACGGGCGCGAGTCCGGCGTCATCAAGCGGCTGCCGCACGGTGAGTTCGTCGAGATCCACGAGCCGCTCTCGCAGGGGCAGCTGTACACGCTCACCGCGCACCACCAGTACACGCCCGCCGAGATCGGCCCGACGGTCGACGAGAACGGTGTCGAGCGCAAGGTGAGCCGCCTGCAGAAGCTCAGGGCCAAGCTCAGCAAGGGCTACTACGGCGAGGGGAACCAGCTCCCCAAGCCGACCGGCGAGGAGTACCAGGAGATCACCAGCGGCCACGGCCACCACTGATCGACCCTGACGATCCGAGCTGATCGCCGCAGCGGGAGCCCCGTCCATTCGATGGACGGGGCTCTTCGCCGTCTGCGGGGCTGGATAGGGTGGACCCATCCCTATTCGGCTGTGGACCCTGGAGTGGACCATGAACGTTGTGACCCCGGTTGGCGGCGACAGCGTGGCGGACCTCTCCTGGCCCCGCGTACTGGAAGCTCTCCTCAGCAACCGTGACCAGGGCGCCGACGCCACCGCCTGGGCGATGGACCGCATCCTCAGCGGCGAGGCGACCAACGCCCAGATCGCCGGTTTCGCGGTCGCCCTGCGGGCCAAGGGCGAGACGGTCGAGGAAATCTCCGGTCTTGTACGGACCATGTACGAGCACGCGAACCTGATCGAGGTGCCGGGCCCCAGCGTCGACATCGTCGGCACGGGCGGTGACGGCGCCAAGACCGTGAACATCTCCACGATGTCCGCGATCGTCGTCGCCGGAACGGGCGCGAAGGTCGTCAAGCACGGAAACCGCGCCGCGTCTTCGGCGAGCGGTGCCTCCGACGTACTGGAGAAGCTCGGCGTCAACCTCGAGCTCACCCCGCAGCGGGTCGCCGAGGTCGCGGAGGAGGCGGGGATCACCTTCTGCTTCGCGGTGAAGTTCCACCCGGCGCTGCGGCATGTGGCGGCCGCCCGCAAGGAGCTGGGTATCCGCACCACGTTCAACTTCCTCGGTCCACTCACCAACCCGGCGAGGGTGAAGGCCCAGGCCACCGGTGTCGCGGACGCCCGGATGGCGCCGATCCTGGCCGGGGTGCTCGCCGAGCGCGGCTCCTCGGCGCTGGTCTTCCGCGGCGACGACGGTATGGACGAGCTGACGACGACGGCCACCTCCCGGGTGTGGGTGGTACGGGACGGAACGGTGCGCGAGGAGGCCTTCGACCCGCGGGACGTCGGCATCGACATGGTGCCCGTGGAGGCCCTGCGGGGCGCGGATGCCTCGTTCAACGCCGATGTCGCGCGCCGGCTGCTGAGCGGCGAGGGCGGTCCCGTACGGGACGCGGTGCTGCTCAACGCGGCTGCGGCTCTGGTGGCGCTGGAGCCGACGGACCGCAGCCTGAACGAGCAGCTCGCGGCGGGCATCGCCAAGGCCGCCGCTTCGATCGACTCCGGCGCGGCCAAAGCGGCACTCGAGCGGTGGATCGCCGCCAGTAACGCCTGAGAATGCCTGAGCCCGCAGTGGCGCGACGCAAGGCGCGGTTCCTTCTCCTGTCTCAGGAACTGGACCGCGCCTTGCGCGTTGTGGGCCGTATGGCAGGATGCTCTTCAAGGTCATGAGTGACAGCGATTTAGGCCCCGGCTCGCTGTCCGGCAACCCTCCGTCCGTGGCGGGGTGCCCCGGGTGAAGACCAGGCCGTAGGCAGAGAGGTCTACGGCAAGCGCGGACCCCTGCACACCCTGGGGTCCTGGTCCTCAAGGGAGCAGTCTCGTGAGCAAGCGAATGCGATAGGGCTGATCAGCCCCTTCTTCAGCAGACCCTCACATCACGCGATCGCCGTGACATGCGAGGGCAAGCCCCGTACACAGAGCCTTCACCTGGCTGCCGTGCGGGTTCGTCGAAGCCATTCCGCCTTGTCCTGCCGGGAGATACCGCCATGTCCGCACGCCCGAACACCGTTGAGACCGCCACCGCCACCGCTGCTTCCTCCGAGTCCGCCGACCCCGTCTGCGCAGCGCCGCTTTTGGTCCTCGGCCGCGATGTGACCGTTCCGCTCGTCACCGGCGGCGAGGTGACGTACGCGGCCCTCGACTACGCGGCGAGCGCCCCGGCCCTGCAGCGGGTGTGGGACGACGTGGCCGCCTACGCCCCGTACTACGGCAGTGTGCACCGCGGCGCCGGGTACCTCTCGCAGCTCTCCACCGACCTCTTCGAGAACAGCCGCGCGACGGTCGCGGAGTTCCTCGACTGCCGCGCCGGCGACCAGGTCGTCTTCACCCGCTCCACCACCGACTCGCTGAACCTGCTGGCCGCCGCGCTCCCCGCCGACTGCCAGGTATTCGTCTTCGAGACCGAGCACCACGCCTCGCTGCTGCCGTGGCGCGACGCCCGGGTGACCTACCTGAACGCGCCGCGTACACCGGCCGAGGCCGTCGGGACGCTGGAGCGCGCGCTCGCCGACCGCACCGCATCTGCCGGCGAGGAGTACGGGCCCGCCCTGGTCTGTGTGACCGGAGCGTCGAATGTCACCGGTGAACTGTGGCCGGTCAAGGAGCTGGCGGCTGCTGCCCACGCCCATGGCGCGCGAATCGTGCTCGACGCCGCCCAGCTCGCGCCCCACCACCCGGTCTCCGTACAGGAGTTGGACGTCGACTGGGTCGCCTTCTCCGGGCACAAGCTGTACGCGCCGTTCGGCTCGGGTGTGCTCGCGGGCCGCGCGGACTGGCTGCAGGACGCGGAGCCGTACCTCGCGGGCGGCGGTGCGTCCCGCAAGGTCGCCCGGCGTACGGACGGCGGTGTGGACGTCGACTGGCACACCACGGCCGCCCGGCACGAGGCCGGTTCGCCGAACGTCATCGGCGTGTACTCCATCGCCTCCGCCTGCAAGGCGCTCACCGAGGCCGGCTTCGACAGCCTCGTCGCCCGTGAGCAGCAGCTGGTCGCCAAGGTCCGTACCGGTCTGGCGGAGGTGGAGCAGGTCAAGGTGCTCTCGCTCTTCGGGGACGACGCGCCGCGCGTCGGCGTCATCTCCTTCGTCGTCGAGGGCTGGAACAGCTCGCACTTCGCGGCGGCGCTCTCGGCGGAGTACGGCATCGGGGTACGGGACGGACTCTTCTGCGCCCACCCGCTGGTGCGGACCCTGCTGGGCAGCGACCCGCAGGACCCGGGCGAGTGCGGCGCGCCGGAGGCCGAGCCGGGCGAGCGTTCGCTCAACGCGATCCGGGTCAGCTTCGGCGCCGGTACGCCGGACGAGCATGTGGAGCGTTTCGTACGTGCGGTGCAGGAACTCGTCAGCGACGGTGCGCAGTGGAACTACCGTACGGAGGACGGCCGCTGCGTCCCGGCCGTCTGAGCCCGGCTGTCTGAGCCCGGCTGTCTGAGCCCGAACGGACGACGAAGCCCCCGGACCGGCCGGTCCGGGGGCTTCGTCGAGTCGCAGGCGTTACGCGTCGAGGCCGATCGCGAAGGCCGCCTCGAGGTCGTGCTGCGAGTAGGTACGGAAGGCGACATGTGTGTCGGTCCCCTCGACGCCCGGGATCCTGCTGATCCGGCCGGGGATGACATCCGCGAGATCGTCGTGCTTGGCCACCCGCACCATCGCGATGAGGTCGTACGTACCGGTGACGGAGAAGACTTCGCTGACGCTGTCCAGCGCGGCGATCGACTCGGCGATCTCGGGGATCCGGTCCACGCTGGTCTTGATGAGCACGATCGCGGTGATCACGGTTGGCTTTCTCCCTCGGTGGCCGCTGCTTGGGCCTTCACTCTAGTCCCATGCCGGAAACGTCCCCAGGCGTAGAGAAAGCCCGTCCCGAACCCCACCAGATGTGCGAGATACGCGACGCCCGGGCCGCTGCCCGCGCTCTGCGCCGCCAGCCATTGCAGGACGAACCAGAAGATCAGCACGATCCAGGCGGGGAAGCGCAGCGGCAGGAAGAAGAGGAAGGGGAAGAGACTGGTGACCCGGGCCTTCGGGAAGAGGTAGAGGAAGGCGCCGAGCACGCCCGAGATCGCCCCGGAGGCTCCCACCAGGGTCTGCTCGGAGCCGGCGTTGGCCGCCGCGTAGACGAGCAGCGCCAGATAGCCGCAGCCCAGATAGAAGAGAGCGAACTCCAGCTGCCCCATCCGTTCCTCGGCCATCGCCCCGAATACGTACAGGAAGAGCATGTTGCCCAGCAGGTGCAGCCAACTGCCGTGGACGAAGAGGGCGGTGAGGGGTGTGATCAGCGCCCGGGAGGAGGAACTGCTCATCAGGTCGACGGGGATCACGCCCCAGCGCTCGAAGTATGTGCTCTGCGCGGAGAGCAGCGCGTCACCGGTGCCGTACACCGGATCGAGGCCCGAGACGGGGCTGAGGACGAACACCGCGCAGCAGACGGCGATCGCGCCGTACGTCATCGCAGGTCCCGAGGCCGCGCCCCGGACCGCAGCCCACCAACCGATCATGGACAGAGCATGGCGTAGTGGGGCTGAACGGTACAGAGTGCCTCGCCGCGTCAACGGGGACCCGCGAGGCCGTAGGGTTACAGGCAGTACATCCGCAGTTCGACGGCGCACAGCGGCACCCGCACTCGCACCACGAAAAAGGACGGCACGATGACGACGGTTCCCCCGGCGACGGCCGAGACCCGCTGGCGCTGCACGCTCTGCGGCAACCTCACCCGCTTCGATGTCACCCGTTCCTCGAAGGTCGTCGAATACGTCCATCTGGACCTGGCCGGAGAGCCGACGGTCGAGGAGCGCGAGGTGGTCAGTGAGACCATCGAGTCGGTGCGCTGCCGGTGGTGCAATGCGGTGGACCAGATCGAGCTGGTGGACAGGCCGGGCGCTGCTTCCTGACGGAGCGGCCCGAACGGGTAGTGGGGTGACGGATTGTGGAGCAGCCTGCAAGCGGCGATGAGCCGGCCGGTGCGGCCGGTGACGCCGCCGAGGCGCTCGACCGCCCGCTGCCGGAAGGCGTACGGCGCAGGGTGATGGCGCTGGTCTCGGACGCCTTCGGCGGCCTGACCGTCGCCGAACTTCCGGCCCAGTTGAGACAGTACGCCCGTTTCACCCCGACCCGGCGTGCCAAGTACGCCGGCAATGCGATGGCCGCTGCGCTGGAGAGCGACCCGGTCTTCCGGCAGCGCATCGGCGAGCGGCTCAGCCAGGCCCAGCCCGAACTGTCCCGGGCGCTGGAGTCCGGATCGCCGCCCGCAGCCGCCGATCCTGTCGATGTGGCGGCCGCCGCCTATGTTCTGCGGCCCACCGGATGGGTGAAACTCGTCGCCGCCGCGGGCGAGGAGGCTCAGCGGGCGGACGCCGAGCGCGCCGACGAGGCGGGCAGGCGAGAGCTGGAGCGGCTGCGCGAGGAGCTCACCGAGGCACGCAGTCAGATCAAGAGCGAGACCGAGCGGCTGCGTACGGAGCTGGAGACGGCCCGCAAGGAAGCCGAGGCACTGCGCCGCAAGCTGCGCAGTGCCCAGAGCGATGTGAAACGCGGTGAGGCCGCGCTGCGCCGCAGGGACGCCGAGACCGAGACGATCAGGTCGGAGGCCGCCGCCCAGGTGTCGTCGGCCGAGAGCGAGAGCCGGCGGCTGAAGGCACGCCTCGCCGAGGCCGACGCGACCGTGGAGGCCGGCCGCCGGGCCGCCCGCGAGGGCCGTTCGATCGAGGACATGCGGCTGCGGCTGCTGCTGGACACGGTGCTCGACGCGGCCCAGGGGCTGCGCCGCGAGCTGGCTCTGCCGCCCGCCGGCATCCATCCCGCGGACACGGTCGACGCGGTCGAGCCGGGCCGGATGTCACCCAAGGACATCGCGGCCCGTGCGCTTTCCGAGACCGATCCCGCCCTGCTCGAGCAGCTGCTCGCGCTCCCGCAGGCGCATCTGGTGGTGGACGGCTACAACGTCACCAAGACCGGCTATCCGACGATGCCGTTGGAGAAGCAGCGGCTGCGGCTGCTCGGCGGGCTCTCGATGCTCGCGGCGCAGACCGGTGCCGAGATCACCTGTGTCTTCGACGGTGCGGAACTGGCGGCGCCGGTGCTGCTGGCGCCGCCGCGCGGGGTACGGGTGCTGTTCTCGAAGGCGGGCGTGACCGCGGACGAGCTGATCCGTCAGCTGGTACGGGCGGAGCCGCCGGGCCGGCCCGTGGTGGTGGTCTCCACCGACCGCGAAGTCGCCGACGGAGTGGCGAAGGCCGGCGCCAGGCCGGTCGCGTCCGCCTTGTTGCTGAAGCGGCTTTCGCGCGTCTAGTAACTACCGTGCCAAATGCCCGAATTAGCTATTTCTCTGACGGACGTAGTGTCAAGTGGCCGCTACTACGCGTGTGATGTATGTAAAGAATGTGCTCCGGGAAGCAGATTTTTCTCATCAGGATTTGAACTGATCACAAGAAGGTCACTAGGGTCGGGCCTCGAACCTTCGCGCGGTTGATTGCCCATCCGGGGCGACAGCGAAGGAACCGCCGAGTTCGTACAGTTCATCCCTTTTTCCCCCAGGGAAATGAAGTGCGGACGCCGGGGATTCAAACCCCCCACAGCCCGGTAGGCGGCTCGAGGAAGAAGGAGCTCGCCTTCGTGGCGTCCCACCGTCGACCCAAGCAGCCGAGCCGCACCCGTGTGACCGTGCTCACCGCGACCGCCGCCGCGGCCGTAGCCCTGACCTCCCAGGCCGCCCAGGCCGACCCGAAGCCGAGCAAGAGCGAGGTCAAGGAGAAGGTCGACAAGCTCTACGAAGAGGCGGAGAAGGCCACCGAGAACTACAACGGGGCCAAGGAGCAGCAGGCGAAGCTCGACAAGGAGATCGACGCGCTGCAGGACAAGGTCGCCCGCGGTCAGGACGAGCTCAACACCCTGCGCGACGGTCTCGGTTCGGTGGCCAGCGCCCAGTACCGCTCCGGTGGCATCGACCCCGCCGTGCAGCTCTTCCTCTCCGCCGACCCGGACAGCTACCTGGAGAAGGCCTCCGCGCTGGACCAGCTGGGCGCCAAGCAGACCGAGGCGCTCGCCGAGATCCAGGCGAAGCAGCGGACCCTTGCGCAGCAGCGCAAGGAGGCCCAGGACAAGCTCGGCGACCTGGCCGACACCCGCAAGCAGCTCGGCGAGAAGAAGAAGGAAGTCCAGACCAAGCTCGCCGCCGCGCAGAAGCTCCTCAACTCGCTCACCGCGCAGGAGCGCGCCGCGCTCTCGGCCGACGAGTCCCGCGCCAACCGCGACAACTCGCGTGCGGACCTCGGCAATGCGGTCCCGGCCTCGCAGCGGGCGTCCGCCGCGTTCTCCGCCGCCCAGAGCAAGATCGGTTCGCCGTACGTCTACGGCGCCTCCGGCCCCAGCTCCTTCGACTGCTCCGGGCTGACCTCCTGGGCGTACGCGCAGGCCGGTGTCTCCATACCGCGCACCTCCCAGTCGCAGGCCAACGCCGGCACCCGCATTTACTCGCAGGGTGCGCTCCAGCAGGGCGACCTGGTCATCTTCTACGGCGACATGCACCACGTCGGCTTCTACGCGGGCAACGGCCAGGTGCTGCACGCCCCCAAGCCCGGCGCGAGCGTGCGCTACGAGTCGATCGGCAACATGCCGTTCCAGTTCGGCGTACGCATCTGACGCCCCCCTGATCCGTCGCTGACCCGCCTTCACATCCGCCCAAACGGGCGAATTGGGTCAACTCACGCTGACGTTGCGCCCCGCCGATGACCTGTGGTCTCCGGCGGGGCGTCACTTTATGTGCCCGGCTGGGCCTTTTGGCCGCTCCGTGGTCGCCCGGTTACTCTCTGCCGCGCAACATCCTCGTTACAGCGGAAGGGAGCGCGGCCCGTGGCGTCCCATCGCCGACCCTCACAGTCCGGCCTCACTCAGAGCGCTCGGGTCACCGTCCTGTCCGCCGCGGCGGCAACGGCCGCGGCGGCCCTCGGCGCCGCACCGGCGAGCGCCGACCCGCACGACGCCACCGAAGCCGGCCGGACCAAGGTCGACCGGCTGTACGAGGAGGCCGAGCAGGCCACCGAGCACTTCAACAAGGCCGGTGAGCGGATGGCGCGGCTGCGTGAGCAGGTGGCGCAGGCGCAGGACAGCGTGGCCCGCGGCCAGGAGCGCATCAACCGGATGCGGGGAGCGCTCGGTTCGGTGGCGGGTGCGCAGTACCGCTCGGGCGGTATCGACCCCGCGCTCGCGTTACTGCTCTCCGCGGACCCGGAGACCTACCTCGACAAGGCCCAGACCTTGGATCGCATCAGCGAGCGCCAGACGACCGCCCTGCACGATCTCCAGCGGGCGCAGCGCAAACTCGGCCAGGAGCGCGCGGAGGTCACCCGCGACCTCACCGAGCTGGAGCGCAGCCGGACCGCCGCCGCCCACCACAAACGCACCGTCGAGCGCAAGCTCACCGAGGCGCGGCGGCTGCTGAACTCCCTGCCGTCCGCGGAACGTGCGGCCTTCGACCGGATCTCCCGCTCGGGCCGCGGCTCCATGCCCGAACTCTCCGGCCTCGCGCCCGCTTCGGCACGGGCGGCCGCGGCCGTGAGGGCGGCCCGCAGCGCCGTCGGACGGCCCTATGTGTGGGGCGCCAACGGGCCGTCCGGTTTCGACTGTTCGGGGCTGATGCAGTGGTCGTACGCCCAGGCGGGAGTCGGCCTGCCGCGCACCTCGCAGGCGCAGCGGTACGCCGGCCGGCAGGTCTCCCTGGAGGAGGCGCTCCCCGGTGACCTGGTGGCATACCGCAGCGATGCCAGCCATATCGCGATGTATATGGGCAACGGGCAGGTGGTGCATGCCCCGTACCCGGGCGCGCCGGTGCGCTACGACCCGGTCGCCATGATGCCGATCTCTTCGGTGACGCGCGTCTGACCGCTCCGCGTTCCGTACGATCGGCAGGGTGGCAGGTCAGGGGCGCACGAGGCGTCGGGTTCGGGCAGTGCGGCGTACGGCGGGGCTGGGCCTCGCCGCGGCGCTGCTGGCGTCCGGCTGCGCGGCCCCCGAGGCGTCCGACACCTCCGTGCGGGACATCCGGCGGACACTGGACGGACGCGCGGCCGCCGTCCTCGCCCACGACCGGGCTGCCTATCTGGACGCTTTCGCGCCCGATGCCACGCAGCTGCGGGCGACAGCGAGCCGGGAGTTCCAGAACCTCGCGGACGTACCGCTGCGCTCCTGGGAGTACCGGCTGGGGCAGGTGCGGCGCCAGGGCTCGCGAGCCGTCGCCGAAGCCCAACTGCGCTACCGGATAGACGGCTACGACACCGCTCCCGTCACCGCTTCCCGCCGGCTGGAGCTGGCCGAACGGGACGGCCACTGGTACGTGACGGCCGACCGCGCGGCCAAGGGCGCCGCCCAGCAGCTCTGGCAGCAGGGCGACGTCCAGGTCGTACGGGGCAGGCACAGCATCGTCCTCGCCGTCGGCCAGAAAGCTGAACGGTTGCGCGCGCTCGCGGCGACGGCCGACCGCGCCGTGCCCGCCGTCTCCGACGCCTGGCCATCGAAGTGGACGGGCCACGTGGTCGTGCTCGTCCCCGCCTCGCTGGATGCCATGGGCGCGCTGCTGGGCTCGCCGGCCGCCGGATACCGCGGGATAGCCGCGGTCACCACCGGCGAGACCCGAGCGGCCGGGACGGCGCCCGCGGACCGGGTGATCGTCAACCCGGCCGCGTACGGAGTGCTCGGCGACTTCGGTCAGGGCGTCGTGCTCACCCACGAGACCACGCATGTGGCCACCCGCGCGTATACCTCGGCGGCCACGCCGATGTGGCTCTCGGAGGGCTTCGCGGACTGGGTCGCGTACCGGGGCAGGGGTCGTACCACGGGCCAGACCGCCCCCGAACTCCAGCGCGCGGTCCAGCGCGGCGAGGTGCCCGCCGCGCTGCCGGACGACGCGGACTTCGCCTTCGGCGGCGACGCGGACGGGCTGGCGCAGGCGTACGAGGGCGGCTGGCTGGCCTGCGAGCTGATCGCCGCGCGGTGGGGCGAGGAGCGGCTGACCGCCTTCTACCGGGCCGTCGGGGACGGGAAGGACCGGGCGGGTGCGGTGGAGAAGGCGATGAACGACGTGCTCGGCACGACGCCTGCGGACTTCACGGTGCAATGGCGGGATTATCTGCGCGAGCGGCTGGAAGGCTGATCGGCGCTCGGGCTGTGCGGCGGCCCGACCCGCTCACCGTCTGGCGCCACAGCCGTCGGCAGGCGGTCAGCGCCGCGGCGACCAGCAGTCCGTTGCGTACGGCGAGGAGCAGCACGCCCAGCGGGTCGCTCGCCACCACATGCGAGAACCAGACCGGGAACTCCAGCAGCGTCATCCCCGTGGCGGCCAGCACCAGCCAGGCGGGCAGAGCCATCCGGCTCGCCCGGAAGGCGAGGCAGGCGGCGGCCGCACCAATCAGCCAGATCAGGTACTGGGGGCTGATCACCCGACTCGTGGTGGTGAACAGCAGCACCGCGGCGAAGGCCGCGTCGCACGGCGTGCTCGGCCCGAACTCCTTCGCCCGCAGCCGCCACAGCACCAGCCAGCCGAGGGCGAGGAGGCTGAGGGCGAGCGCAAGGGTGGAGACGAGAGGGACGTACGCGCCGACGAACTCCACCGAGCCGTAATGGAGCAGCGCGTCGCCCTGCCAGCCGAAGTGCCGCGCCACATGGAAGGCCAGCGCGCCCAGCGACTCGATCTCCGTGCCCCGGTCGCGCTGGAAGGCGAGAAACGCCAGTGCGCCCGGCAGTGCCGCGAAGAGCAGCAGCGTCAGCCCGGCCGCCGTGCCCGCCGCGGTGGTCCAGGAGCGGCGGGTGGCCCGGCCGCGCGGGGTGCCCGTGAGGAGCAGCAGCGGCCACATCTTCAGCAGCGCCCCGAAGCCCGCAAGCGCGCCCAGCGTCCGCGGATGACGCGCGCCGGCGAGCAGCGCGGCGACGGCGACGGCTGTGACCATCAGGTCGTAGCGGGCGTACGCGGTGGGGCCGAGCAGCGGCACGCCCCAGGTCCACACCCACAGGCCACGCCGCGATTTGCCGGGCCGCCCGGCCGCGTACAGCAGCAGGCCGAAGACGAGCGCGTCACTGAGCAGGGCGAGGACGAAGAAGGCGGAGGCGTAGCCGAGGAAGGGCAGCACGGCGGGGGAGAGGATCGCGAGTGCGGCTGCGGGCGGGTACTGCCAGGTGACGTCGTCCAGCGGAAATGTGCCGGTCTTCAGCACCTCGTACCAGCCCTGGTAGATCACCGAGACATCGCTGATGACATCGGGGCCGGGCAGTACGACGACCTTGAAGACGCAGAGCAGCAGCGCGGCCCGGCTGAGGATCCACACCGCGACGGAGAGCCGTGTGCCGCTCTTGCTGCCGCCTACGCCCGCCATGAGCACCTCGTCCCTTTCGTCCCGGATAAGGGGTGCCCATGATGCCGGGCAGGGCCGTGCGGGAGCGATCAGGCAGGGCCGTTCGGTACTGTCGGCGACGATGCACAAGACCTTGATCGTGACCAACGACTTTCCGCCCAGGCCCGGCGGCATCCAGGCGTTCCTGCACAACATGGCGCTGCGACTGGACCCCGAACAGCTCGTCGTCTACGCCTCCACCTGGAAGCGCGGCCGCGAGGGCATCGAGGCGACCGCCGCGTTCGACGCCGAGCAGCCCTTCATCGTCGTACGGGACCGTACGACGATGCTGCTGCCGACCCCGCGGGTCACCCGAAGGGCGACCCGGCTGCTGCGCGAGCACGGCTGCGAATCCGTGTGGTTCGGGGCGGCGGCCCCGCTCGGGCTGATGGCGCCCGCCCTGCGCAGGGCGGGCGCGGGGCGGCTGGTGGCAACCACCCACGGCCATGAGGCCGGCTGGGCGCAGCTTCCCGCGTCCCGCCAGCTGCTGCGCCGGATCGGCGAGGGCACGGACACGATCACCTATCTCGGTGAGTACACCCGCTCCCGCATAGCCGCCGCGCTGACGCCCGGGGCCGCCGGCCGGATGACCCAACTGCCGCCCGGTGTCGACGAGAAGACCTTCCACCCGGGCTCGGGCGGGGACGTGGTCCGCGAGCGGCTCGGTCTCGCCGACCGGCCGGTGGTCGTCTGTGTGTCCCGGCTGGTGCCGCGCAAGGGTCAGGACACGCTGATCCTCGCGATGCCCGCGATCCTGGCGAAGGTGCCTGACGCGGTGCTGCTGATCGTCGGCGGCGGTCCGTACGAGAAGGATCTGCGGAAGCTGGCGAGCGAGACCGGGGTCGCGAAGTCCGTGCGCTTCACCGGCTCCGTCCCCTGGGAGGAGCTGCCCGCCCACTACGGCGCGGGTGACGTCTTCGCCATGCCCTGCCGTACCCGGAGGGGCGGTCTCGACGTCGAGGGCCTCGGCATCGTGTATCTGGAGGCATCGGCGACCGGACTGCCGGTCGTCGCGGGTGACTCGGGCGGCGCCCCCGACGCCGTTCTCGACGGAGAGACGGGCTGGGTGGTCCGCGGTGGCTCCGCCGAGGAGTCGGCCGAGCGGATCGTGGCGTTGCTCGAGGACCCCGACCTGCGCCGGCGGATGGGCGAGCGCGGCCGCGAGTGGGTCGAGGAGAAGTGGCGCTGGGACCTGCTCGCGGAGAAGCTCAAGACGCTGCTCTGACGCTCTGTGGGGGCTCTCTGGCGACTCCATGGCCGCTCTCCGGCGCCCCCCGACGGTTCCTGTTGGCCACGTGGCTCCGACCGCGTGGCCGCGACGGCAGCCCGGCGACCCGTCGGCCGGGCTGCCGTCGCGGCATACGTCCGCCGGTCCGCCCCTCCGGCCGTGGCCGAGGCGTGCGGCCCTCGCGGCCGAAGACGTACTCTTGACGGTCTTTCAGATTTAGTTCTGCGCGACATATGGGCGGAGTCGGATATTCCGCTCATGATGCGCCCATGACATCACATCTGACGCGCCGTCAACTGCTGGGCATCGCTGCCCTGCAGGCCTCGGCCGCGTTCGGCTTCACCCGCATCGGTCTCTCCTCGGCAGCCGCCGTGGAGCCTTCCGCCGCCGACTACGCCCCCGCCGTCGTGATCGGCTCCGGCTACGGCGCGGCCGTCGCCGCCCTCCGCCTCGGCGAGGCGGGCGTCCGCACGGTCGTCCTGGAGATGGGCCGTCTCTGGGACACCCCGGGCCCGGACGGAAAGATCTTCTGCACCACCGGAGCGCCCGACCAGCGCTCCATGTGGTTCCGCACCCGCACCGAGGCGCCGCTGGCCACGTTCCTCTGGCTGGACGTCGTCAACAAGAACATCAGCCGCTACCCCGGCGTACTCGACCGCGTCCGCTACGCCGAGATGTCGGTCTTCGTCGGCCGCGGCGTCGGCGGCGGATCGCTGGTCAACGGCGGAATGGCGGTGACCCCGCTGCGCTCGTACTTCTCCGAGGTCCTGCCACAGGTCGACGCCGCGGAGATGTACGACACCTACTTCCCGCGGGCCCGCGGGATGCTCGGCGTCAACACAGTGGACCCGGCCTGGTTCGAGTCCACCGAGTGGTACCGCTTCTCGCGGATCTCCCGCAAGCACGCCCAGAACGCCGGACTGAAGACCGTCTTCGTCCCGAACGTCTACGACTTCGGCTACATGCAGCGCGAAGCCGCGGGCCAGGCCACCAGGTCGGCGCTCGCCGGCGAGGTCATCTACGGCAACAACCACGGCAAGCGCAGCGTCGACAAGACCTACCTCGCGGCCGCACTCGGCACCGGCAACGTCACCATCCAGACCATGAACCGGGCCCGAGCGATCCGGAGAGAGCCCGACGGCAGCTACGTCCTGACCGTCGATGTGACGGACAACGCGGGCCGGGTCGTCGAGACCAGAGAACTCGGCTGCAAACAGCTCTTCCTCGGCGCCGGCAGCCTCGGCACCACCGAACTCCTGCTGCGCGCCCGGGAGACCGGCACACTGCCCGCCCTCAGTACCGAGGTCGGCAGAGGCTGGGGCCACAACGGCAATGTGATGACCGGCCGCGCCAACCACATCTGGGACACCGTCGGAGCGAACCAGGCGACCATGCCCACCATGGGCATCGACGACTGGGCCAACCCCACGAACCCCGTCTTCGCGGAGATAGCGCCGCTGCCGATGGGATTCGAGCACTGGATCAGCCTCTATCTGGCGATCACCAAGAACCCCGAGCGCGGCACCTTCTCGTACGACGCCGCCACCGACTCCGCGAAACTCAACTGGACCCGGTCCCAGAACCAGCCCTCCGTCAACGCGGCCAAATCGCTCTTCGACCGCATCAACAAGGCCAACGTGACCATCTACCGGTACGACCTGTTCGGCGGCAACAAGACCTTCGCCGACGACTTCACGTACCACCCGCTCGGCGGCTGTGTACTGGGCCGAGCCACCGACAACTACGGCCGCGCCAAAGGATATTCGGGGCTGTACGTCACCGACGGCTCCCTGGTCCCCGGCTCGATCGGGGTCAATCCGTTCGTCACGATCACCGCACTCGCCGAACGGAACATGACCCGGATCCTCGCCGAGGACCCCAGGGGCTGAACAGGGAACAGGGCCTGAACAGAGGCTGACCGACCGAGGCGCTCAGCCCCGGTAGATCGCCTCGATCTCGTCGGCGAAGTCCTTCGCCACCACATTGCGCTTCAGCTTCAGCGACGGCGTGATGTGCCCCGCCTCTTCAGTGAACTGGGAGGAGAGAATGCGGAATTTCCGCACCGATTCCGCCTTGGACACGGCCGCATTGCCGTCGTCCACCGCCCGCTGGACCTCCGCAAGCAGATCCGCGTCGTCGCGCAGCTCGGCCGCCGTCGAACCGGCGGGCTTGCCGTTGTCCGCGGCCCACCGCCCGAGGAACTCCTCGTCGACGGTGACCAGCGCACCCACGAACGGGCGTCCGTCGCCCACCACCATGCACTCCGCGACCAGCGCATGCGCGCGGATGCGGTCCTCGATCACCGCGGGAGCGACGTTCTTGCCGCCCGCGGTGACGATGATCTCCTTCTTGCGGCCCGTGATCGCGAGGTAGCCGTCCTCGTCCAGGGTGCCGATGTCGCCCGTGTGGAACCAGCCGTCGGCCAGCGCGTCCGCGGTCGCGGCCTCGTTGTTCCAGTACCCCTGGAAGAGATGCTCGCCGTGCAGCAGCACCTCGCCGTCGTCCGCTATCCGCACCACCGAGCCCGGCAGCGGCTGACCGACCGTGCCGATCTTCTGCCGGTCCCACGGGTTGAACGCGGTCGCCGCGCACGACTCGGTGAGGCCGTAGCCCTCGAGCACCGTGAAGCCGATACCGCGGAAGAAGTGGCCGAGCCGCTCGCCCAGCGGAGCCCCGCCGGAGACCGCGTACTCACCGCGCCCGCCCAGCACCGCACGGAGCTTGCTGTAGACGAGCCTGTCGAAGACCTTGTGCTTGATCTTGAGACCCACCGAGGCGCCCTCGGGGGTGCCGAGCGCCTTGCTGTAGGCGATCGCCGTGTCCGTGGCCTTGTCGAAGATCTTGCCCTTGCCGTCCGCCTGGGCCTTCGCCCGCGCCGAGTTGTAGACCTTCTCGAAGACGCGCGGCACACCGAGGATCAGCGTCGGCCGGAAGGAGGCCAGCTCATCGGTGAGGTTCTTGATGTCCGGTACGCAGCCGAGCTTGATGGGCGCCATGACGGCGGCGAGCTCGACCATGCGGCCGAAGACATGCGCGGCCGGGAGGAAGAGCAGCACCGAGCTGTCGCCGGTACGGAACAGGGGCTTGAGGCGCTCGACCAGGTTGCCGATCTCCGCGAAGAAGCTGCGGTGAGTGAGCACACAGCCCTTGGGGCGGCCGGTGGTGCCCGAGGTGTAGACGATGGTCGCCGGGTCGTCCGCCTTGGCGGCGGCGCTGCGCGCGTTGACCGTCTCGTCGCTGACATCGGCGCCGGCCGCGACCAGTTCGTCGACCGCGCCCTTCTCGATCTGCCAGACATTCCGCAGACCGGGCAGCCGGTCCCGTACGGACTCCACGGCGGCGGTGTGCGTGTCGCTCTCGACGATCACCGCGACCGCGCCCGAGTCGCCGAGGATCCACTGGACCTGTTCGGCGGAGCTGGTCTCGTACACCGGGACGGTGACCGCGCCTGCGCTCCAGATCGCGAAGTCGAGTTGCACCCACTCGTACCGGGTGCGGGACATCAGGCCCACCCGGTCACCGGGCTGGACTCCCGCGGCGATCAGGCCCTTGGCTGCGGCCCGCACCTCCGCGAGGAACTGCTTGGCACTGACGTCCGTCCAGACGCCCGCCACTTTGCGGCCCATGACGGCAACATCGGGATGCTGAGTGGCATTGCGGCGGATGAGATCCGTCAGATTGCCGTCCGCAGGGACCTCGTACAGGGCCGGAAGGCTGAACTCGCGCAAGACTGCTGCTCCTCATCGGGCGCCGGCGCCACGGCTCTGTGTGATGCACCGGCAGCGGTCCAAGATCGGGCAGGTGCTCATGTGGGGTGAGCACGACTGGACTGCCCGGACGTTACCCACCAGTACTCGGTTCCGGATAGGGGGTTCAGGCCAGATGTTCGCTGCGTCACACGCTTATGGCAGTACTTCGCGCAGAGTAGTCCACACTCGAGAGGACTCGGTAGAACGGCTGGTCCGCCTCGCCCTACCCAGGCGCAACAGGGCGTCCTAGGGTGATCGTCATGCGAGGCATGCGAGTCAATGTGGTCAGTGACGTGCACGGCAACGCCAAAGATCTCGCCATGGCGGGCGACGGCGCCGACGCACTCATCTGTCTCGGTGACCTGGTGCTCTTCCTCGACTACGCCGACCACTCGCGCGGCATCTTCCCCGACCTCTTCGGCGTCGACAATGCCCACTTGATCGTGGAGCTGCGCACGGCCCGCCGCTTCGACGAGGCCCGTGAGCTGGGACGCAGACTCTGGTCCGAGCTCAAGATGGACCGGGAGAGCGCCATCGAGTCGGCCGTACGACGCCAGTACGCCGAGATGTTCGCGGCCTTCCCCACCCCGACGTACGCCACCTACGGCAATGTCGACATACCGTCTCTCTGGCCGGAGTACGCACGCCCCGGCACCACCGTCCTGGACGGCGAGCGCATCGAGATCGGCGGCCGCGTCTTCGGCTTCGTCGGCGGCGGACTGCGCACCGAGATGCGTACCCCGTACGAGATCTCCGACGAGGAGTACGCGGCCAAGATCGAGGCGCTCGGAGAGGTCGATGTGCTCTGCTCGCACATCCCGCCCGAGGTCCCCGAGTTGACCTACGACACCGTCGCGCGCCGCTTCGAGCGCGGCAGCCACGCACTGCTGGACGCGATCCGTCGCACCCGGCCCGCGTACGCGCTCTTCGGCCATGTCCACCAGCCGCTCGCCCGCCGGATGCGCATCGGCGCGACGGAGTGCGTCAACGTCGGACATTTCGCGTCGACCGGGCGACCTTGGGCCCTGGAATGGTGAGACCGGGCCGTGGAGTGGCGGCCGGTCAGGTCGCGATAGCCTGCACTCCACACCACCCCCGGTCCGTACCGCACTGTGAGGAGCCGCAGCGATGGCGGAACACACCAGCTCGAGCATCACGATCGAGGCGGCGCCGGCCGACGTGATGGGCGTGATCTCCGACTTCGCCCGCTACCCGGAGTGGACCGGCGAGGTGAAGGAGGCCGAGGTGCTCGCCACCGACGCCAAGGGCCGCGCCGAGCAGGTCCGGCTGGTCCTCGACGCCGGCGCGATCAAGGACGACCACACCCTCGCGTACACCTGGAACGGTGAGAACGAGGTCAGCTGGACATTGGTGAAGTCCCAGATGCTGCGCACCCTCGACGGCTCGTACACCCTCGCCGCGGTCGGCGGCGGTGACCGCACCGAGGTCACCTACCAGCTGACCGTCGACGTCAAGATCCCCATGCTCGGCATGATCAAGCGCAAGGCCGAGAAGGTCATTATCGACCGCGCCCTGGCCGGCCTGAAGAAGCGCGTCGAGAGCGGGCCCGCCGCCTGATGCGCAAGGTCCTCGTCACCGGCCTCGGCGGCGCGGGCCGTACCACCGTCGCCGCTGCCACCGCGCTCGCCGCGGCGCGGCGCGGCAAGCGCGCCCTGTTCCTCTCCGCCGAGCCCGGCGAGGTTCTCGGCGTGCCCGTCACCGGCCACCTCGGCGAACCGGCCGAGGTCACGGACGGGCTGTGGGCCGCGCGCATCGACTCCGGCGCCGACTTCCGCGCCGAGCTGCTCACCCTCCAGGAGCGCAGCACCGCCGCGCTCGATCTGCTGGGCGCGGCGCGGTTGGAGGACGAGGAGCTGACCGAGCTCCCGGGCAGCGACCAGTTCGCACTGCTGCGGGCGCTGAAGACCGCCGCCGACGGCGACTGGGACGTGGTCGTCGTCGACATGCCGCCGCTGCGCGAGACCATCGCGCTGCTCGCCCTGCCGGAACAGCTGCGCCGCTATCTGCGCCGGCTGCTGCCGGCCGAACGGCAGGTCGCCCGCGCGCTGCGCCCGATGCTCGCCCAGCTCGCCGGCGTACCGATGCCCGCGCAGTGGCTCTACGAGACGGCCGGGCGCTGGGACACCGAACTGGCCGCTGTCCAGACAGTGATCGAATCCTGCAACACGACCCTGCGGGTCGTCGCCGAGCCCGGACCCACGGCCGCCGACGCCCTGCACACGGCCCGCGCCGGTCTCGCGCTGCACGGACTGCGGCTCGACACCCTCGTACCGAACCGGATCCTGCCACTGGACTCGGCCGACACGTGGCTCGCCACCCTCTCCGCGCAGCAGGGCAAGTATCTGCGCCAGTGGTACGAGGAGTGGGTGCCCGAGGCCTCGCTGTGGGAGGTGCGGCACCTCGGCCGCGACCCGCGCGGCCTCGACGACCTCACGCTCCTCGACACACAGTCGTCCTGCACCACCTTCGAGGAGGCAGGCACCGGCGGCGGCCTTCTCCAGGGCGACGGACTCACCGCCGAACTCGACTGGGACTCCGAACAGCGCTACGACGACCCCTGGCGGGTCGAGTACCCGGGGACGCCGGACGACCAGGACGACCCGCGCTACGTATGGTCGCTCCGCGTGCCCGGCGCCGTGAAGGAGGACGTCTCGCTGGTGCGCCGCGGCGACGAACTGCTGGTCACTGTGGGCCCGTTCCGCAGGATCGTTCCGCTGCACTCCGTGCTCCGACGCTGCACCGTCTCGGGCGCGGGCCTCGCGGACGAGGTGCTGAAGGTCCGCTTCACGCCGGACCCCGAGCTGTGGCCGCGGACGCGCTGAACGCGCCCCCTCCATTCGGGTAACGTCGAGAGTACGAACCCTCCGTTCCGCCCGCCCTTCCGCAGGAGTACGCCATGAGCGATGCCACTGAGCGTCCCGCCGTCGACGACGACGCCTGGGCCAAGGCGTGCGCCGAGGATCTTGAGGCGGAGAAGGCCCGCCGTCGCGCGCAGCACGGGCCGCCGCCCGGCTCCGCGGGCGAGGAACTGCGCAAACTGCTCGACGCCGTCGCCGACAAGGTCTCCTCGTTCCAGACGTCGCTGCCCGGCATGGCCGCGCAGAACGCCGTACAGCAGCTGGTCAGCCAGGCGAAGGCCGCCGTCGAGCCGGTCATGGAGCGCAACCCGGAGATCTTCGACCACCTCGCGGCGGCGGGCGGCGAGCTGCTCGCCGCCTATCGATCCGCAGTCGAGGGGCACGAGCGACGCTGGACCCAGGGGCCGAAGCCCTCCGGAGATGCCAAGGACCCGCGGGACGAGGGCCCGGGGCCGAGCGAGCACATCGACCTGGACTGATCAGGACTGTGCCCGCCCTCGGGTACGGTTGGCCTTAGCGGGGCTCGACCGAAAACTGAGGGACACATGGGACTCACCATCGGCGTCGATATCGGCGGTACGAAGATCGCAGCGGGCGTCGTCGACGAAGCGGGCACCATTCTCGAGACGCACACGGTGCCCACGCCGTCGACCCCACAAGGCATCGTCGACGCCATCTCCTCTGCCGTCGCCGGGGCCGGCAAGGGGTACGACATCGAGGCCGTCGGCATCGGCGCCGCCGGATACGTGGACGACAAGCGCGCCACCGTCCTGTTCGCGCCGAACATCGACTGGCGCCACGAACCGCTGAAGGACGAGATCGAGCAGCGCGTCGGGCTGCCGGTGGTCGTGGAGAACGACGCCAACGCGGCCGCCTGGGGCGAGTACCGCTTCGGCGCCGGCCAGGGCCACGAAGACGTCATCTGCATCACGCTCGGCACCGGCCTCGGCGGTGGCATCATCATCGGCAACAAGCTGCGCCGCGGGCATTTCGGCGTGGCCGCGGAGTTCGGCCACATCCGGGTGGTCCCGGACGGTCTGCTGTGCGGCTGCGGCAGCCAGGGCTGCTGGGAGCAGTACGCCTCGGGGCGCGCTCTTGTCCGCTACGCCAAGCAGCGCGCCAACGCCACTCCGGAGAACGCCGTGGTCCTCCTCGGGCTCGGCGACGGCACGGTCGAAGGCATCGAGGGCAAGCACGTCAGCGCGGCCGCCCGGCAGGGCGATCCGGTCGCGATCGACTCCTTCCGCGAACTGGCGCGCTGGGCGGGCGCGGGCCTGGCCGATCTGGCCTCGCTCTTCGACCCGTCGGCGTTCATCGTGGGCGGCGGCGTCTCGGACGAGGGCGAGCTGGTCCTCGACCCGATCCGCAAGTCCTTCCGCCGCTGGCTGATCGGCGGCAAGTGGCGCCCGCACGCCCAGGTGCTTGCGGCCCAACTGGGCGGCAAGGCGGGCCTGGTGGGCGCGGCGGACCTGGCGCGCCAGGGCTAGCTGTCCTCAACCGCCGAGATTTCTGTCCTCAATCGCCGGGCGGGCCGAATTTCGGCCCGCCCGGCGATTGAGGTCTGTGGCCTGGGGCGAAGCCCCGGAAAAGGCCTGCACCGTCGTATCTTGCTCATATGGCGATCACCGCGCTTCCCGACTCCCGCACCGAGCCGGACGGTTCGGCCGTGATCCGGGTACTCAGCTACAACATCCGCTCGATGCGCGACGACGAGGACGCACTGGCCCGGGTGATCCGCGCCTGTCGGCCCGACCTTGTGTTCATCCAGGAGGCGCCGCGCTTCTTCCGCTGGCGCAAGCACGCCGCGCGGCTCGCGGCCAAGAGTGACCTTGTGATGCTGACCGGCGGAGCGACAGCGACCGGGCCGATGTTGCTCTGCTCGCTGCGCGCGACCGTGGAGCGTACGGAGGATGTGCTGCTGCCGTTCACTCCAGGCCTGCACCGGCGGGGCTTCGCCACGGCGGTGGTACGGATCGGGGCAGCCCGGATCGGGCTGCTCAGCTGTCATCTGAGCCTGCAGACGGACGAGCGCTACGCACAGTCCGGGATGCTGCTGGACCGGCTGACGGCGATGGACGTGCCGTACGCGATTGTGGCCGGCGACCTCAACGACCGGCCCACCGGGCGGAGCTTCCGCCGGCTGGCGGCGGAGCTGCAGGACTGCTGGGCGGTCGCGCCATGGGGCGGTGAGTACACCTCGACACCCGAGAATCCGCATCAGCGGATCGACGCGATCCTCGCGACCGAATGCGTCCAAGTGCTGGGCTGCGGAGTGCCGTTGGACCTCCCGGGCGTCACCGGGTCCGACTTGCGCGCGGCGACGGACCACCTGCCGGTGCTGGCGGCGCTGCGCGTCCCCGCGGTCGGAGCACATGCCGCCTGAACCGTGGCCGGCAGAAGCAATCAGCAGAAGCAATCGGCAGAAGGAAGCAGAAGGAATCAGCAGAAAGAAATTCAGACGACCGCGCCGCGGCCCGGGTCGTCGTCCTCGTCGTCGTCATGCGACATCCGCGCCACCAGAGTCGCGAAACCGCCCAGGAAGCCGCCGACGCACACCGTGGTCAGCCACCACGTCATGTCCCACTGCAGCAGCACGGCAACCAGCATCAGCACCGGGCCGCCGACGACCGCGAGCCAGGCGAACTTGGCCGTGACATCCGCATCCGGCAGCGGCGGCGGCTCCGGCGGTACGAAGTGGCCCTCGTCGCTCTCGTCGAGGTCGTCCTCCTTCGCCTCGGCCACGCCGTAGTCGCGCGGGCCGCCGACACCGGGCGCGAAGGTGATCGAGCTGCCCAGCGCGGGCCTGTCCGCATCGGAGTCGGGCCCGGCCTCGGACTCCGGGGACTCGTCCTCCGGATTGTCACGCGCCTCGTTCACCTCGGCCTCGAGCATGGCGAGGCCCTCCACCGACTTGAACGGCTTGGCGCCCGGCGGGTCTGCCGGCTCCTCGCCGTACCCGGCGACGATGGCCGCCCAGGCGGCCTCCTCGTCTATCGGCTGCGGCTCGCGGTCCGCATCGTGCTGCTCAGCCACCGGTCGTGCTCCCCTTCTTTCCGACACTCGGAGCGAGCCGGCCGATGAACGCGTAACTCTCGTCGAAAATCCGCTCCGCATCGTGGTCCAACGTCGCCACGTGGTAGCTCTGTTCCAACAGGATCTCGGAAACATCCGTGGACGAGACCCGGCTGAGGATCCGGGCCGAGTCGACGGGCGGCACCACATGGTCCTGCGGGCTGTGCAGCAGCACCATCGGCTGGGTGACCTGCGGCAGCTCGCCGTCGACCAGCCGGAAGAACTTCCGCAGGGAGTGCGCGGCATGCAGCGGCACCCGGTCGTACCCGACCTCCTCCGAGCCCGCCAAGGCGATATCGCTCGTCAGACCCTTTGTCGTAGGCACGAAGTGGCGGGCGACCGGCAGGGCGTACGCCGACAGGCCGTGCACCTTGTTCGCCGGGTTCACCACGACGATTCCACTGATCGCGTCACCGTGCTTCGCGGCGAGCCGCAGCGTGAGCGCCCCGCCCATCGAGAGCCCGAAGACGAAGACCTGGCTGCACCGCTCCTGCAGTACCCGCAGCTCGCGGTCCACCTCCGCGTACCAGTCCTGCCAGCCGGTGACCTGCATGTCCTGCCAGCGCGTGCCGTGCCCGGGCAGCAGCGGCAGGGACACCGTGAGGCCGCGCTCCGCCAGATACTCGGCCCAGGGACGCAGCGACTGCGGGGAACCCGTGAAGCCGTGACAGAGAAGGACGCCGACATCTCCGCCTTCGTGGCGGAACGGCTCGGCTCCAGGGAGGACCGGCACCGGGGTCTCCTTTCGGGGTTGGGGGCCCACGGCGAAGCCGCTGATGTGACAGCCCCGGTAGGTCACAGCGTGAGTGTCTGAAGGTGTACTTCACCGTACGCGACCGGACTGACACCGACCAGATCCGTAGGCCCCCCAGAGCGGGGCCCCCAGGGCGGGGAGCACGAGCCCACCACGGGATAAGGTCTGTTCGACAGCACACAGGAGGCATACGAGTTGATCTACGGCGCAATGAAGCTCTCCCTCGGGGGGTCGCTGAAGCTTGCCTTCAGGCCTTGGGTGGAGGGCCTCGAGAACATTCCCGCAGAGGGACCGGCGATCCTCGCGAGCAACCACCTGTCCTTCTCGGACTCGTTCTTCCTGCCCGCGGTCCTGGACCGCAAGGTCACCTTCATCGCCAAGGCCGAGTACTTCACCTCGCCGGGCGTGAAGGGCAAGCTCACCGCCGCCTTCTTCAAGGGCGTCGGACAGCTCCCGGTGGACCGATCGGGTGCCCGCGGCGCGGGTGAGGCGGCGATCAAGGCCGGTATAGAGGTCATCGAGGGCGGCGGTCTGTTCGGTATTTACCCGGAGGGCACCCGCTCGCCGGACGGCCGCCTGTACCGCGGCAAGCCGGGCGGCCTCGCGCGCGTGGCGCTCGCCACCGGCGCTCCTGTCATCCCGGTCGCCATGATCGACACCGAGAAGATCCAGCCGCCCGGCAAGGTGATACCCAAGCTGATGCGCCCGGGGATCAGGATCGGCAAACCGCTCGACTTCAGCCGCTACCACGGCATGGAGAGCGACCGCTTCATCCTCCGCTCGGTGACCGATGAGGTCATGTACGAGATCATGAAGCTTTCCGGCCAGGAGTACGTCGACATCTACGCGACCGCCGCGAAGCGGCAGCTCGCGGAGGAGAAGGCGGTGGCGGAGAAGGCCGAGAAGGCGGCGGCGAAGGCGAACAAGGCAGGGAAGACGGAACGCCCGGCCGCGTAGCCGCGTCGTCCGTCCCGGGGTGGGGGGAAATGGCCAAGCGCGAGCGTGTCGTGCGGATGTCGGTCGAGCTGCCGCTGTGGCGTGCACTCGCCGCCTACCGCGTACTCACGATGATCTATGCGGTGCTCCTCTTCGTCTTCACCCGCAGTAAGTTCGAGCACCCCTGGGTCGCGGTCGCCGTCCTCGCGGTGATGGCCGTCTGGACGCTGGTCACGCTCCCCAAGGTCACCAACGCCACCCGCTGCACCAAACGCTTCCTCGTCGCCGACCTCACCATCGCGCTGACCGGCATCATGCTCACGCCGCTCGCCGACGCCCAGGCACAGACCGTCGACGGCCCCACCCTGCCGACGATATGGACCGCGGGATCCGTCCTCGCCTTCGCCATCAAGGGCGGTTGGCGCTGGGCGGGCTTCGCGTCCTCGTTCGTCGCCGTCGCCAATATCGTCGAGCGCGGCCACCCCAGCCGGGACACCTTTCACAACGTCCTGTTGGTCTGGGTCGCCTCCATCGCCATCGGTTACGTCGTCGAGGTCGCCCGCGCCTCCGAGCTCACCCTCGCCCGCGCCCTGGAGATCGAGGCCGCGACCCGTGAGCGGGAACGGCTGGCCCGCGACATCCACGACAGCGTGCTCCAGGTGTTGGCGATGGTGCAGCGGCGCGGCACGGCACTGGGCGGCGAGGCCGCAGAGCTGGGCAGAATGGCCGGGGAGCAGGAGGTCGCCCTGCGCACCCTGGTCTCCAGCGGTCTGGTGCCCGCCAGGCGCGCCTCCGAGGACTTCTCGCTCGGCGCCCTGGTCCGTACCGTCGACGTCGACGACGATCCGCCCGGCGGGCCCGAACTGCGCGATCTGCGCTCGCTGCTCGCCCGGCACGCCGGGTCGAAGGTGACCTTCTCGGAACCGGGCGCCCCGGTGCTGCTGCCGGCCGGCGCGGCGGCGGAGCTCGCGGCCGCTGTCAGTGCCGCCCTGGACAATGTCCGCAGACATGCGGGCGAGGAAGCCCGGGCCTGGATCCTGGTCGAGGACTGGCCGGAAGAAGTGATCGTGACGGTACGGGACGACGGCCCGGGCATTCCGGAGGGCAGGCTCGCGCAGGCCGAGGGGGAGGGGCGGCTCGGAGTCGCGCTCTCGATCCGCGGGCGGCTGCGGGATCTGGGCGGCAGGGCCGAGCTGATCTCGGTGCCGGGCCAGGGCACAGAAGTCGAATTGAAGGTTCCACGGGGGAAGGCAGGGAAATGACGAACCAGCAGGTGGGCGGTAGGACGGACCCGCAGACGGACCGGCAGACGATCAAGGTGATGGTCGTCGACGACCACCCGATGTGGCGGGACGCGGTTGCCCGCGACCTGGCCGCGGCCGGGTTCGACGTGGTGGCGACGGCGGGCGACGGGCCGCAGGCGGTGCGCCGGGCCAAGGCCGTCGCGCCCGATGTTCTCGTCCTCGACCTCAATCTGCCCGGGATGCCGGGCGTCCAGGTCTGCAAGGAGCTCGTCGGCTCCCACCCAGCCCTGCGGGTCCTGGTCCTCTCCGCGAGCGGTGAGCACGGCGACGTACTGGAAGCGGTGAAGTCCGGCGCCACCGGATATCTGCTCAAGTCGGCCAGCACGGACGAGCTGACGGACGCAGTGCGGCGCACCGCCGTCGGGGATCCGGTCTTCACCCCGGGCCTCGCGGGCCTCGTGCTCGGTGAGTACCGCAGGCTCGCCTCCGAGCCCGTACCCGCGTCCGGCGCTGACGAGCCGAAGGCCCCGCAGCTGACCGAGCGCGAGACCGAGGTGCTGCGGCTGGTCGCCAAGGGGCTCTCGTACAAGCAGATCGCCGAGCGTCTGGTCATCTCGCACCGCACCGTCCAGAACCACGTCCAGAACACCCTCGGCAAGCTCCAGCTGCACAACCGCGTGGAGCTCGTGCGATACGCCATCGAGCGGGGCCTCGACGACGCGTAACCCCCCGCCCCCTACTCGTACGAGTGAAAGCCGGACTTCAACCTCCTCGTGGCGCACAGGAATTGACCCTTCGTCCCATCCCGTGGTGACCTGCATCACCATTAGCGTGGCGGTCATAAGGCTCACCAGGCGAAGGGAAGTTTCCATGCGCGTCGGAGTACTGACCGGGGGCGGCGACTGCCCCGGGCTCAACGCGGTCATCCGTGGCGCCGTCCGCAAGGGCGTGCAGGAGTACGCGTACGAATTCGTCGGCTATCGCGACGGCTGGCGCGGGCCCCTCGAAGGCGACACGGTTCCACTCGACATCCCGGCCGTACGCGGCATTCTGCCCCGCGGCGGCACCATCCTCGGCTCTTCGCGCACCAACCCCCTCAAGTCGGAGAACGGCATCCGCCGGATCAAGGACAACCTCGCCAAGAGTGAGGTGGACGCGCTGATCGCGATCGGCGGCGAGGACACCCTCGGCGTCGCCGCGCGGCTCCACGACGAGTACGGCATCAACTGCGTCGGCGTGCCCAAGACCATCGACAACGACCTGTCCGCCACCGACTACACTTTTGGCTTCGACACGGCGGTCGGCATCGCGACCGAGGCGATCGACCGGCTCCACACCACCGCCGAATCACATATGCGCGTCCTGGTCGTCGAGGTGATGGGGCGGCACGCGGGCTGGATCGCGCTCCACTCCGGTCTGGCCGGCGGCGCCAATGTCATCCTCATTCCGGAGCAGCGCTTCGACGTCGACCAGGTCTGCGCCTGGGTGACCTCGCGTTTCAAGGCCAGTTACGCCCCGATCGTCGTGGTCGCCGAAGGCGCCATGCCCAAGGACGGCGACGCGGTCCTCAAGGACGGCTCGCTCGACTCCTTCGGCCATGTCCGGCTCTCCGGCGTCGGCGAGTGGCTGGCCAAGGAGATCGAGCGGCGTACCGGCAAGGAGGCCCGCACCACCGTCCTCGGCCATGTCCAGCGCGGCGGCACCCCGAGCGCCTTCGACCGCTGGCTGGCCACCCGCTTCGGTCTGCACGCGATCGACGCGGTGCGGGACGGGGACTTCGGCAAGATGGTCGCGCTGCAGGGCACGGACATCGTGCGGGTACCGATCGCGGAGGCCACGGCCAAGCTGAAGACGGTCGACCCGAAGCTGTACGAGGAGGTCGGGGTCTTCTTCGGCTGACGCTTGCTGTTCCCCTACCCGCCTCTTCCCAACTGGGGGCGAGCCCCCGGGCCCCATACGCTCTTCGGGCGTGTCCTCAATCGCCGGACGGGCTGATTTTGTCAGCCTCGCCGGCGATTGAGGCGCGGGGTCCGGGGCGGAGCCCCTGTTACGGGAAGGGGCGGGGTGGGGAAATCAGGGGCCGACTCGCGAGGTTGAGGCGAGGAGGCCGTGGATCACCTCCGGGCCCCGCATCGTCAGTACGGACTCCGGGTGGAACTGGATACCCGCGAAGCCTGTGCCCCGCAGGGCGTGTACCTCCGCCGAGAGGGGATCGCGGGCCACCTCGACCCCGTGCGCCTCCAGCTCCGCCGCCGCCGCGTCGTCGCAGCGCGCCGTGAAGCTGTTGTAGAACCCCACCGTCTCCGCACGCCCGAAGAAATCGATCCGCTCCTGCGCCCCCTGGTACGGCGCGTCCTTGCGTACGATCTCCAGGCCGAGCTCGGCGGCCATCAGCTCATGGCCCAGGCAGACGCCCAGCAGACCGTGGCGGTGATCGCGCAGCAGATCCGCTGCGAGCGAGCGCAGGAAGCGCATCTTCGGATCGCCCGCGTCGGCCGGATTGCCCGGTCCCGGACCCAGCACCACCGGTCCCGTATGCGACAGAGCCGATTCCCGCAGGCCCGGCTCGTCGTACCGACGCACCGTCACCTCCAGGCCGGTGGAGCGCAGCAGATGCGCCAGCATCGCCGTGAAGGTGTCCTCACCGTCGACGACCAGGGCGTGGCCGGTCAGCTGGGCGCTGCGCTCCTGCATCCGCAGCCAGAAGGGCGCGAGGTCGGCGCGGCGGGCGTCCAGGGCGGCCCGTACCCGCGGGTCGTCGGCGAGCTTCGGGCGCTCGCCGTGCTCCTTGGGCCGCCCGGGACGCACCCCCAGCGCTGCCAGTACACCGGCCGCCTTGGCATGCGTCTCGGCGACTTCGCCCGCCGGGTCGGAGTGCCGGACCAGGGTCGCCCCGACCGGTACCCGCAGGAATCCTTCGGCGTCGATGTCGGCGGTACGGATCAGAATGGGCGAGTCGAGGGTCTGCGCGCCGACCTGTCCTTCTCCGCCACCCGCGTTCTTGCCGATCAGCGCCAGCGCGCCCGCGTAGTAGCCGCGCCCGCCCACCTCGTGCCGCTCGATGACCCGGCAGGCGTTCTGCACCGGCGATCCTGTCACCGTCGCCGCGAACATGGTCTCCCGCAGAACGTCCCGTACATCCAGGGAGCTCTTGCCTCTCAACTCGTATTCGGTGTGCGCGAGATGAGCCATCTCCTTGAGCCGGGGCCCGACGACGACACCGCCCATGTCGCCGACGGTGCACATCATCTTCAGCTCCTCGTCGACGACCATGGAGAGCTCCTCGCGCTCCTTGCGGTCGTCCAGGAAGCCGAGCAGCGTCTCGGGGGTCGGGCCCTCGGGCGGATAGCGGTACGTCCCGCTGATCGGATTCATCACGACGGTGCCGCCGCTCATCCGGACATGAACCTCGGGGGAGGCGCCGACCAGGGTGCGCCCACCCGTCTCCCGCGGCCGCCCTTCCGAGGAAGGCCCTGCGGGCCCCCTGTTTCCCGTGTGCACGACAAAGGTCCAGTACGCACCGCGCTCGCCGGCCAGCAGCCGCCGGAACAGGGCCAGCGCGTCGGCCCGGCCGAAGTCCGGGATCCTGCCGGTGTACGTACGGCGGATGACGAAGTTCGCGCCCTCGCCCTGTCCGATCTCGTCCTCGATGACCCGCCGGACGATGCCCGCGTACTCCTCGTCGTCGACGTCGAAGGCCCCGCCCTCGACCCGTACGTCGTGCGCGGGCAGCCTCTCCAGGGCTTCGGCGAGCGGGAGCTCATGGCTCTCGTCGGCGACGAGCACGGTCAGTGGCGTTCCGTCGTCGCGTACGTCGAAGCCGCGTTCCCTGATCTGGCGGAACGGGATCAGGGCGAGCGAGGGGCGGTCGCCGACCGGGATGTCGGCGAGCCGCTCGGCCTCGTGGACGGTGCCGATCAGAACCTCGACGGTGTCGTGGTCGTGGCCGGGGGTGCGTCTGCGCAGCAGGGCGAAGGGCGGGCAGTCGTCGTCCAGCAGTCGGCTGATGAGCATGCGTCGTGTTCCTTCCGGGTGGGAGGAACGGCCGCTGTCCCGGGACCCGGGAAACACTGAAGGCCGCCCCTCGGGCGGCCTTCGCGATTGGGTGTACGCGCAGTCAGTGGGCCGCCGGATGAGCGGTCCACCACCAGTTCTGAGTCGATTGCGCGAACATGACGCCGACCATAACGCATCGCGCCGCGCCGAACCGCGGCGAGGTGACGGATCCGGTCGGATTCGGTACGGACAGCAGTTTCGGTACGGACAGGGGTGCGCTTCCGAGTCCACTCCTGTCTCATTTGGTGGGCGGTCGGAGGTACGTCCGCAGAGACCCCGTAATGTTGACGGCGTGACCGTGAACGCTAAGACCACCACTGCCGGTGGCAACACCTGGCGAGACCTGCCCGCGGCGCAGCAGCCCGAGTACCCCGATGCCGAGGCTCTGCGCGATGTGATCGCGGAACTCGAGGCGTATCCGCCGCTCGTCTTCGCGGGCGAGTGCGACCAGCTGCGCGCCCGACTGGGAGCCGTTGCCAAGGGCGAGGCGTTCCTGCTGCAGGGCGGCGACTGCGCCGAGGCCTTTGACGCGGTCTCCGCCGACCAGATCCGCAACAAGCTCAAGACGCTCCTCCAGATGGGCGCGGTGCTCACCTACGCCGCCTCCGTCCCGGTGGTGAAGGTCGGCCGGATCGCCGGCCAGTACTCCAAGCCGCGCTCCAAGCCGACCGAGACCCGCGACGGCGTGACGCTCCCGACGTACCGGGGCGACTCCGTCAACGGCTTCGAGTTCACCGAGGCGGCCCGCATCCCGGACCCCGAGCGGCTCAAGCGGATGTACAACGCCTCCTCCGCGACGCTCAACCTGGTGCGCGCCTTCACCACCGGCGGTTACGCCGACCTGCGGCAGGTGCACGCCTGGAACCAGGACTTCGTGAAGTCGTCCCCCTCCGGGCAGCGCTACGAGCAGCTCGCGCGGGAGATCGACAACGCGCTCAACTTCATGAAGGCATGCGGCACGGACCCGGCGGAGTTCCGTACGGTCGAGTTCTACGCCTCCCACGAGGCGCTGCTGCTCGACTACGAGGGCGCGCTGACCCGCACCGACTCGCGGACCGGCCAGCTGTACAACACCTCCGGCCATATGGTCTGGATCGGCGAGCGCACCCGGCAGCTGGACGGGGCGCACATCGAGTTCGCCTCGCAGATCCGCAACCCGATCGGTGTGAAGCTCGGCCCGACGACCACGGTCGACGAGGCGCTGCAGTACATCGACAAGCTCGACCCCGAGCGCGAGCCGGGCCGGCTGACCTTTGTCGTCCGTATGGGCGCCGACAAGGTCCGCGACAAGCTCCCCGAGCTGGTCGAGAAGGTCACGGCCTCCGGCGCCACCGTGGCGTGGGTGACCGACCCGATGCACGGCAACACCTTCGAGGCGGCCTCGGGCCACAAGACCCGCCGCTTCGACGATGTGCTCGACGAGGTCAAGGGCTTCTTCGAGGTCCACAAGGCGCTCGGCACGCACCCGGGCGGCATCCATGTCGAGCTCACCGGTGACGATGTCACCGAGTGCGTGGGCGGCGGCGACGAGATCTTCGTCGACGATCTCCACCAGCGCTACGAGACGGCCTGCGACCCGCGGCTGAACCGCAGCCAGTCCCTGGACCTGGCCTTCCTGGTCGCCGAGATGTACCGGGACCAGTAGTCCGATGTACGAGTGTGGGGCGCGGATCGATGTGATCCGCGCCCCACACTCGTATTCGGGACTTTTGCGCAGCGGGCCGGGCGGGTAAGGTTAGGTTAGCCTCACCGATCATCGGGAAAGGCGCCAGCGATCCCGACCGGGGAGGTGAACCGCGTGTACGTCTGCTCATGCTTCGGCATCACCGAGAAGCAGGTCAAGGAGCACGCGGAAGGCGGTGCCTGCACGCCTCGTCAGATAGCGTCGGTCTCCAAGGCCGGCACCGACTGTGGATCGTGTGTGCGCCGGATCCAGGGGATTCTCGGCCGGGGCGCATGCCCCCGCCGTGAGCTGCTCGAACAGGGCGACTCCGCCGCCGTACTCGCTGTGGACCCAGGGCTCAGCGAGGCTGCCTAGCCCTACGGGGCGACTCAGCTCTCCGGCTGCTCGATCAGCTGGGCGATGTAGAGCGCTTCACCGAGCTTCTCGACCAGCTCCAGCTGGGTGTCGAGATAGTCGATGTGATGCTCCTCGTCCGCCAGGATCGACTCGAAGATGTTCGCCGACGTGATGTCACCCTTGCCGCGCATGACCTCGATGCCGCGTTTGAGGCGGTCGATCGCCTCCACCTCGACCTGCCGGTCGGCCTGGAACATCTCGGTGACCGTCTGGCCGACGCGCACATGGAAGAGGCGCTGGTAGTTCGGCAGGCCGTCGAGGAAGAGGATCCGGTCGGTCAGTACTTCCGCGTGCCGCATCTCGTCGAACGACTCTGACCGGGTGTACTTCGCGAGCTTCGTCCAGCCAAAGTTCTCCTGCATCTTCGCATGCAGGAAGTACTGATTGATTGCGGTCAATTCGGCGGTCAGCTGCTCATTGAGGAACTCGATGACCTCGTGGTCGCCCTGCATGGCAGAGGCTCCTTCCGCGCGTAATGACTACTGGGGCAGGTGCGCGAATCTTCGCACCGCGGTCGAGGAGCGTCCAGTAAGTACACGCTTAGTGTGAGTTGCCCGATTCGGTCCGGACCTGGTCATGACCACCCTTCCCGGTCTGTCACCATTGAAGGCATGGGTCAGCCGGAGAGCCGGGAATACCGCGCATCAGAGGAGTCCGAGCTTCCGCCGGGGCAGCGACTGCAGCGTGGCTGGCCGGTCACTCACTATGGCCCCGTACCCAAGTTCAAGCCGGACCGCTGGGAGTTCAGGGTCTTCGGCGCCACGGCGGACGGCGACAAACACTGCTGGAACCACGAGGAGTTCTCGGCGCTGCCCTTCTCCACCGTCGTCGCCGATCTGCACTGCGTGACAAAGTTCAGCATGCTGGGGGCCGAATGGGGCGGGGTGTCCGCCCGTACGCTCATGGACTTCGCGCCGCCGGCGCCGAACGCCACCCATGTCATGGTCTGGGCCGAGTACGGATACAGCGCCAATCTGCGGCTCTCCGACTTCGTCTCGGAGCGCGCGATCTTCGCGACCCACAAGGACGGTGAGCTGCTCACCGCCGAGCACGGCTTTCCGCTGCGGCTGGTCGTCCCGCATCTCTATGCCTGGAAAGGGCCCAAGTGGGTCCGGGGCGTGGAGTACATGACCGCCGATCGCCGTGGTTTCTGGGAGGAGCGCGGCTATCACAATCTCGGCGACCCGTGGCGCGAGCAGCGCTACTCGTACCAGGAAGAGCCCGGGCACGGCCCCGAGCTCTGAGTCCTGGTGCTGGTCAGTGGTGGTACTGGTGAACCACCGCGTGGCCCTTGCCGCGTCCGATCATCCACTTGTTGACGGGTGTGGTGACCACGAAGGCGAGGACGAGCGAGGCGGCGAGGGCGCCCCAGAACAGCGTGTCCGAGAGTTGTGCGTCCATGGCGTCCGGCCAGAGCGCGATCACGCCGTTGTCGATCAGCTCCATCACGGCGATGGACAGGGTGTCGGCGGCCAGTGCGACCCGGACCGCAGTGCTGAAGCCGACGCCGGCCTTGAGGACGCCGCGCAGCGTGAGTGAGTAGCCGAAGAAGAACGCCAGCACGATCGCCAGGATCATCGTCGGCACATTGCCCCAGCCGAACGCGGTGCCCAGCACCATACCCAGGACCTCGCCGATGGCGCAGCCGGTGAGGCAGTGGAGAGTCGCCTGAGCTGCCATGGACCAGCTGACCGTGCCGATGCCGTGGGCGTGCTCTTCATGGGTGTGGTGGGCGTGCTCGGTGTGGAGGGCGTGTCCGGTGGGGTGAGCGTGCCCGGTGTGGGTGTCGTGCTGCATGAGAAGCCCCCAAAGCCAGATAGCGGTTCCTGTCGACAGCGACAACCGCATACCCCCAGGGGGTATTCCTGGATGGAGATCTCCCAGCGGAGTTTCTCAGCGCAGTTTCTTCAGCCGCACCACGTCCGCCGCATGCCCCTCCTTGCCCCCGGGCGTCTCGATGATCAGCGGTATGCCCTCGGTCGACGGGTGCAGCATCAGCTCCCGGAACGGCTCCTCGCCGATATGGCCCGAGCCAATGTTCTCGTGGCGGTCCTTGTGGGCGCCGGCCACATCTTTGGAGTCATTGGCGTGGATCAGCTTCAGTCGCCCCTCGCCGACGGTCTCCACCAGCAGATCCAGAGTCTGCGCCATCCCGTGCGGGCCGGTCAGATCGTGTCCCGCCGCGAAGATGTGGCAGGTGTCCAGGCAGACGCCCAGTTTGGGATGAGAGTCCAGCGCCTCGAAGTACGGGCCGAAGTCCCAGGTTCTCGAGCAGAGCGAGGAACCCTGTCCTGCCGTTGATTCCAGCAGCAGGAACGGGTCGTCGTCGTGTGTCAGCTCATCGAGCAGCGGCAGCATCCGCTCCCGTACCTGCGCCAGCGCCACCTCGCGGGAGCGGCCGCCGGTCGCCGAGCCGGTGTGCACCACCACACCCAGCGCGCCGATCTCCCGGCCCCGGCGCAGCGAGTGCCGCAGGGAGTCCACGGACTTCTCGACGGTCGCCTCGGTGTGCGAGCCGAAGTTGATCAGATACGGCGCATGGACGTACGCCGAGATCCCCTCGGCCGCGCACTCGGCACGGAACTGCTCGTCCTGCGCCGGGTTCCCGGTGGGTGTCGCCCAGCCGCGCGGATTGGCGACGAAGACCTGGACGGTCTCCGCCTCCAGCTCACGGGCGTAACTGAGACCGATCGTGGCGAGGCCGCCGGCCACGGGGACATGGCCGCCGACGGGGTTGCGCATCAGAACTACAGTCCCTTGGTCTTGATAGTGATCGTGCTGCCTTCGGGGGCCTGGCTGCCGCCCGCGACGGACTGGCTCTCGACCGTGTCGCCGAGGAACGGGAAGCTCTTCTCGACCTTGACCTCGAAGCCCGCCGACTCCAGCCTGCTCGTGGCCTCGTCGGTCTTCTTGCCGACCACATCGGGCACGTCGATCATCCGCGGGCCCTTGGAGACCGTCAGAGTGATCGTGTCACCGCGGGCCAGCTGAGTGCCCTCGGCCGCGGACTGCTTGGCGACGGAGCCCGCATCCTCCGGGGAGTTGATCTGTGCGGAGGCGACCTTGACCTTGAACCCGGCGCCTTCGAGCTCGCTGGTGGCGGCATCCAGGGAATCGCCGGTCACGCCGGGGACCTCGATCGGAGCGCCCTTGCTGACGGTGAGGGCGACCGCGGAATCGGGGCTGCGCCCGGCCCCGGCCTCCGGGTCCGTGCTGATCACCGAGCCCTGCGCGATCTCCTCGCTGAACTCCTTGGTCACCACTCCCGGCGCGAGACCGAGCTTCTTCAGCTCGCGCTCGGCCTTGGCGAGCGGCTTGCCCTTGAGCTGGGGGACCTTGACGATCTCCGGGCCGCGCGAGACGACGATCGTCACCGAGCCGTTGCCACGGATGCGCTCGTTGGTCGCGGGGTCGCTGTTGATGACCATGCCACGCTTGACCGTCTCGCTGAAGTCGAAGCGGACCTTCTTCACATCCAGTCCGGCGTTCTTCAGCTCCTGCCTGGCGTCCTTCTCGGTCTTGCCGATCAGGGCGGGGACACGGGTGAACTGCCCGGAGTTGATGTACCAGACGCCGGCGCCCACGCCGAGGATCAGGAACAGCGCGACCACCAGCGCGAGGACGCCGCGGTTGGGGACGGCGCGCCGACGGGACTGCTGCGGGGGCTGCGGCGGCGCCGAGGGCGGCATCGCCAGCCGGGTGGTGCGGTTGACCTCCGGCTCCTCCGGCTCCTCGCGGGGGAGCACACGCGGGATCACGCTCGTACGGTCCTCGGAGGCGGGGACCCCGTCCGAGCGCTGCTCCCCGGACTGGTCCTGCGCCTGCTCATCGGTGTGCGCCTGCGGCGGCACCAGGTCCAGCTGCTCGTCACTGAGCGGCGCACGGGCCTCGCGGACCTGCGCGAGCAGCGCCACCGCGTCGTGCGGGCGGACCTCGGGGTTACGGGCGGTGGCGCTCGCCACCAGCTCGTCGAGCTCGACAGCGAGCCCGGGGACGAGGGCGGAGGGCGCCGGAACGTCCTCGTTCAGATGCTGGAAGAGGACCTGGGCGGGGGTGTCGCCGGAGTGCGGCTTGGCGCCGGTGAGCATCTCGTAGAGGACGACCCCGCAGGCGTACACATCGGCGCGGGTGTCGGCGGTGCCGTACTCGATCTGCTCGGGAGCGAGATAGGAGACCGTGCCGAGCACCGTGCCGGTGGTGCTGGTGACGGAGCCCACGGCCCGTACCAGACCGAAGTCGGCGACCTTGACCCGGCCGTCGTCCCCTATCAGCACGTTCTCCGGCTTCATGTCCCGGTGCACGAAACCGGCCCGGTGCGCGGCCCCGAGCGCGGCCAGCACGGGCTCAAGGATGTCGAGCGCGGCCCGCGGCTGGAGCGCCCCGCGCTCGCGCAGGACGTCGCGCAGCGTGCAGCCCGCGACGTACTCCATCGCGAGATAGACATACGCACCCTCGGCGCCCTGGTCGAAGACCCCCACCACATTGGGGTGGGCGAGGTGCGCCACGGACTTGGCCTCGCGGATGAAGCGCTCCACGAAAGAGGCGTCGGTGGCGAGGGCGGGGTGCATCACCTTGAGCGCGAGCACACGGTCGAGCCGGGTGTCGACGGCCCGGTAGACCGTGGCCATCCCGCCGACGGCGATGCGCGCGTCGACGCGGTAGCGGCCGTCGAGCACATGCCCGACGAGGGGGTCCTTGAGGGTCGTATCCACGCGGGAGATTCTACGAGTCACCACGGACAGCCCCGACGCCCCGGGGCGGGACCGGGTCCGTACTGCAGCCGAGCTGTGACAGCGCGGGCTTCCCGGGGCTCCGCCCCGGACCCCGGTGCGCCCTTCGGTACGCCCTTGGGGCCTGTCCATTCCAGCCCCTCCGGCGTTTGAGGAGCGGGCTTCCCGGGCGGAGCCCTGGTTACGGGAAGCGGTGGGGGGGAAACGACCCCGCGCAGCGGTCAGAACGCGGGTCGCTCCGGGTCGAGGGTCGCGCGCCCCTCCCTCGGCGAGGATGCCTCCGCGAAGTGGCGGCGCGGGATGCGGCCCGCCCGGTGCGCGAGGCGGCCCCCCTCGACCGCATGGCGCATCGCCTCCGCCATCAGCACCGGCTCCTGTGCCCGGGTCACCGCCGAGGCCAGCATCACCGCCGCGCAGCCCAGCTCCATCGCCAGCGCCGCGTCGGAGGCCGTGCCCGCGCCCGCGTCCAGAATCACCGGCACGCGCGCGTGCTCGACGATCAGCTGGAAGTTGTGCGGATTACGGATACCGAGGCCGGAGCCGATCGGCGAGCCCAGCGGCATGATCGCCGCGCAGCCCACATCCTCCAGCTTCCGGGCCAGCACCGGGTCGTCGTTGGTGTACGGCAGCACCGTGAAGCCGTCGTCGACCAGGGTCTCGGCCGCGTCCAGCAGCTCGATCGGGTCGGGCAGCAGTGTGCGCTCGTCCGCGACGACCTCGAGCTTGATCCACTCCGTGCCGAGCGCCTCCCGGGCGAGCCGCGCGGTCAGGACGGCCTCGCCCGCCGTGAAGCAGCCCGCCGTATTGGGCAGCACACGGATGTTCAGCTTCTCCAGTACGGACAGCACGGAGCCCTGGACGGTCGGGTCGAGGCGGCGCATCGCGACAGTGGTCAGCTCCGTGCCGCTCGCGACGAGGGACCGTTCGAGTACGTCGAGGCTAGGCGCCCCGCCCGTACCCATGATCAGCCGGGAGTTGAAGGCGGTGCCGCCGATGGTGAGACGGTCGTCGGCCATGGCTGATCAGCCTCCCTGCACTGCGGTGAGGACTTCGACACGGTCGCCGTCGCCGAGCCGGGTGCCGGCCCATCGGCTGCGCGGGACGACCGTCTCGTTGACGGCGGCGGCGACTCCGGACGGGGCGGCGGTGAGGGACGTGACCAGGGCGTCCAGCGTGGTGCCTGTGGCGAGCTCGCGCGCCTCGCCGTTGACGGAGACGGTGATGGTGACGGACACGGGGACGTTCATGCGGGCTGCTCCTGAGGTACGGGGGAGAAGCGGCGAGGAGTGAAGAGGCGAGCCTCGTCCGGCAGTGCGCCGGTGACCAGCACCGTGGCAATCACATCGCCGGTGACGGGTGTGAGCAGCACCCCGTTGCGGTGGTGGCCGGTGGCCAGATGCAGGCCCGGCAGAGCGGTCGGGCCCAGCAGCGGCGCATTGTCGGGAGAGCCGGGGCGCAGCCCGGCGCGGGTCTCGGTGAGCGGCAGCTCGGTGATGCCGGGCACCAGCTCGTGCGCGTCGCGCAGCAGCTCGTACACCCCGCCCGCCGTCACCGTGGTGTCCCAGCCGAGCTCCTCGCTGGTTGCCCCGATGACCAGCTCGCCGTTCTCGCGCGGCACCAGATAGACGTCACTGCCGCGCACCACCGCCCGCACGGTCCGGGAGAGGAACGGCGCGTACGCACGCGGCACGGTCAGCCGCAGGACCTGGCCCTTCACCGGCCGTACCGGCGGCAGTACATCCTCCGGTACGCCGCCGAGCCTGCCGCTCAGACTGCCGCACGCCAGCACCACCTGGTCCGCGGATAGCTCACTGCCGTCCGTCAGTACAGCTCCGGCCGCCCGGTCCCGTACCACCGACAGCCGCTCCGCCCAGCCGCGGTGGAAGACCACCCCTACCCGCTCGCAGGCCGCCACCAGCGCCGCGGCCAGCCGCCGTGGATCGACCTGGTGGTCGCCGTCCACCCGAAGGCCCCCGCGCACGCCGGGCGCGAGCATCGGCTCCAGGCGGCGGCATTCGCGCCCCGTCAGCCACTCCGACTCCAGGCCGGACTGACGCTGCAGGGCGTGCAGTTCACGCAGATGCGCGCGGTCGTCGGCGTCGAGCGCGACCGCGAGCGTGCCACAGGCGCGATAGCCGACGGACTGTCCGCTCGTCTCCTCCAGCTCGGCGACAAAGGCGGGATAGCGCCGCGCGGATTCCAGGTTGAGGCCGAGCAGCGTCTGCTCGCCGTAGTGCAGTTCGGTGACGGCGGCGAGCATGCCGGCCGCGACCTGCGCAGCGCCGCCGCCGGGCTCCGGATCGGCGACGGCGACCCGCAGCCCTCGCTGCGCCGCACGCCAGGCCGTGACCAGGCCGATGATTCCGCCCCCGACAACGAGGACGTCTGAGGTACGCGACATGGGCGTCCAGCCCCTCCCTTCGCCGGCATGACCCGGATCAGGTTCGTACGGTCGGAGGCCGTCCAGCCTCCCTCTCAGCCCGGTGCGTCCGGGCTCCCGCGAGTGCCTTACGGTGGCCACCCTAACCCCAGGCCCCAACTCGCAGTAAGGGAGCAGCCACTGTGGCAAGGTCGCTCGACGGACTCGTGCTCTCCCCGGTCGCAGACCAGGCTCCGGGCCAGGTGGGGACCCGGACCCGGTTCACGTACCACGAGCAGGAAGGCCGGATCTGGGCCGAGTACGAGGGCGGCGATGTGCTCCGTGGCCACCTTGTGGGCACCAGGGAGGGCGACCGGCTCGACTTCCGTTATGTGCAGCTGAAGGCGGACGGCGGGACGTCCTCGGGGCGCTGCCTCTCCACCGTCGTCGAGCTCGAGGACGGGCGGCTGCGGCTGGAGGAGAGCTGGGAATGGGAGTCCCAGGAGGGCAGCGGGACGAGCGTCGTCGAACAGCTGCCTTCCTGACGGTCCGTCAGATGCGTAAGGTTGTCGGGTGAGCGAGCAGCAGACAGCACAGACGCAGCGGCGCGTGGTCGTCGTCGGCGCGGGAATGGCCGGAGTGCAGACCGCGGTGGCACTGCGCGAGCAGGGTTTCACCGGCCCGGTCACCCTGATCGGCGCCGAGCCCCATCAGCCGTACGACAGACCCCCGCTCTCCAAGGCGATCCTGCTCGGCAAGGCGGAGGGCTCGGCCTTCGATGTCGACTTCGAGGCACTCGGCATCGAACTGCGGCTGGGCTGCGAGGTGACCGGAGTGCGCGCCGGGGCCCATGAGCTGGACACCGCGGCAGGTCCGGTCCCGTACGACGTCCTGGTCATCGCCAGCGGTGCGGAACCGATCACCCTGCCCGGCGCCGTGGGCGTACCCGGCGTCCATCTGCTGCGTACCCTCGACGACGCCGCGCGGCTGCGCCCCGTTCTCACGCAGCAGCACGACATGGTGGTCGTCGGCGCGGGCTGGATCGGCGCGGAGTTCGCGACGGCCGCCCGTGAGGCGGGCTGCACGGTCACCGTCGTCGAGGCCGCCGGGCGCCCGCTGGCCGGAGCCCTGCCCGCCGAGGTCGCCGGCCCGATGACCGATTGGTACGCGGAGTACGGCGTCGAACTGCTCACCCACGCGCGCGTGGCGGACATCGAGCCCGGCGCGGTGATCCTGGCCGACGGCCGGCAGCTTCCGGCGGGCGCCGTGGTCGTCGGCATCGGCGCCCGGCCCGCCACCGCCTGGCTCGCCGGCTCCGGCATCGCACTCGGCCCGGACGGCGCAATCACCGCGGACGCGTATCTGCGCACTTCGCTGCCCGATGTGTACGCCGTCGGGGACTGCGCCTCCTTCCCGTCCGGCCGATACGGCGAGCGGCTGCTCGTGCACCACTGGGACAACGCTCTGCAGGGGCCGCGTACGGTCGCCGCCAATGTCATCGGCGGCGCGCCCGGACAGGAGCCACCGGAGGTCTATGACCCGGTGCCGTACTTCTGGTCCGAGCAGTTCGGGCGCTTTGTGCAGTACGCGGGCCATCATGAGGCCGCCGACACGATGGTGTGGCGCGGTGATCCGGCAGGCGCGGCCTGGTCGGTGCTCTGGCTGCGGGACGGCTCTCTGGTCGCGCTTCTCGCCGTCGGCAGAGCCCGTGATCTGGCGCAAGGGCGCAAGCTCATCCTGTCCGGAATCCGGCTGGATCCGGCGCGCGCCGCCGACCCGTCCGTCCCTTTGAAGGCGGCGGCCGACTAGGGTCCGGCTACCGACTGTCAGTCCGGGATGGCACGCTTGTCCTGTGACCGAGATTGACGCAAAGATCGATGCTCTCGTCCCCGCCTGGCTCCACCTTCCTGACATCGCGGAAATGCTCGATGTCGAGGTGACACGCGTACGGCAGCTGGTCAAGGAAGGCCAGCTGATCGCCGTACGCCGTGGTGAGAACCGGGCGCTTCAGGTGCCTGCCGCCTTCATCGACGGCGACAAGGTGGTCAAGGGGCTCGCAGGGACCCTGACGCTCCTGAGGGACGACGGCTTCACCGACGAAGAGATGCTGGAATGGCTTTTCACCGCCGACCCGAGCCTGCCGGGCACGCCCGCGCAGGCGCTCAGCGAGAATCGCGGCACGGAGGTGAAGCGCCGGGCCCAGGCGCTCGCCGTCTGACGTCCTGACGACAACAACACGCGGTGTGCGGGCCGGGGGCTGTGCCGCCCTGCCCGTACACCGCCGACCCACCGGGGGGAACCATCATGTCCACGGCTCGTGCGCTGCTGTCCGACGCCCGGCTCTATCTGTGCACGGACGCCCGGAAGGAGCAGGGCGACCTCGCGGAGTTCCTCGACGCCGTGCTCGCCTCCGGGGTCGACATCGTGCAGCTGCGGGACAAGGGCATGGAGGCCGGTGAGGAACTGGATCACCTCCAGATCTTCGCCGACGCCTGCCGCAGACACGGCAGGCTGCTCGCCGTGAACGACCGGGCGGATGTGGCGCACGCCATCGGCTCCGACGTGCTGCATCTGGGACAGGGCGATCTGCCGGTCCCGGCCGCCCGCGCGATCCTCGGTGACGAGGTGCTCATAGGCCGCTCGACGCACGCCGAGTCCGAGGTGGACAAGGCCACCGCCGAGCCCGGCGTGGACTACTTCTGCACGGGCCCCTGCTGGCCCACCCCGACCAAGCCCGGACGGTATGCCCCGGGACTGGGCCTGGTGCGGTACACAGCCGCGCTGGAGACCGGCCGGCCCTGGTTCGCGATCGGCGGGATCGACGCCGGCAATCTGGACGAGGTGCTGGACGCGGGCGCGCGCAGGGTCGTCGTCGTACGGGCCATCACCGAGGCCGGCGACCCGGCCGCGGCGACAGCGGCGCTGGCGAAGCGTGTGCGGGAGCGCGTGGGGGAGCGGATCGGGTAACTGTCCGAGGGGTGGACAGCAGGCCGACAAATCCGGCATATTTCCCTCATTCGGTTGGGTGACCGGCGAGGCGTGGTTAACCTGCGGGTATGGCCCTCGGTACAGCTTCGACCAGGACGGATCGCGCACGAACCGTGCGCGAGCTGCTTGCAACCGGCAAAACTTCGTACTCCTTCGAGTTCTGGGCGCCCAAGACCGAGAAGGGCGAGCGGAACCTCTGGAACGCGCTGCGCAGGGTCGAAGCGGTGGCCCCGAACTTCGTCTCGGTGACCTACGGCGCCGGCGGCTCCACGCGCGCAGGCACGGTCAAGGCCACCCAGCAGATCGCCGCCGACACTACGCTCACCCCGGTCGCGCACCTCACCGCGGTGAACCACTCCGTGGCCGAGCTGCGCAACATGATCGGGCAGTACGCCGATGCCGGGATCCGCAACATCCTCGCCGTCCGTGGCGACCCGCCCGGCGACCCCATGGGCGAGTGGGTCAAGCACCCCGACGGTGTGCGGTACGCCGCCGAGCTCGTACAGCTGATCAAGGAGTCCGGGGACTTCTGCGTCGGCGTCGCGGCCTTCCCCGAGATGCACCCGCGCTCGGAGGGCTGGGACACCGACATCCAGCACTTCGTCGACAAGTGCCGGGCCGGCGCCGACTACGCGATCACGCAGATGTTCTTCCAGCCCGAGGACTATCTGCGGCTGCGTGAGCGGGTCGAGGCCGCGGGCTGCGCGACCCCGATCATCCCGGAGATCATGCCGGTCACCAGCGTCAAGCAGCTCGAACGGTTCGCGCAGCTCAGCAACGCCGCGTTCCCGCCCGAGCTCAAAGAGAGGGTCCTCTCCGTCAAGGACGATCCTGCCGCTGTACGCTCCATTGGCATCGAGTTCGCGACGGAGTTCTGCGCCGGGTTGCTCTCCGAGGGTGTCCCCGGTCTGCACTTCATTACACTCAACAACTCCACGGCGACGCTCGAGATCTACGAGAATCTCGGACTGCACGAGCAGTCGTGATCGGTCGTACCCACTCCGACCCGGAGCGGCGGCCGCAGGAGAGGGGCGGGCATGGGCTGGACGGTCCTCTATATCGCGTTCGGCATCGTCGCGCTGTGGCTGCTCGGTGAGGTGCTGCTGCAGTACAAGGCGCGGCTGCGCTGGCGGCTGCTCGCCTTCGCCGGCTTCCTGTGCGTGGTCCTCGGCGTACTGATGCCCTCCGTCGTGGTGATCGCGCTCGGCGCGATCGCCTTCGCCGTCGGCCAGACGTATGTCACGCTCTCCTTCCGCAAGGGCTTCTCCACCGGCTGGGCGCTCGGCGGCAGCCCGGGAGCGAGCCGTCGGCGCAGGTCCGGCGGCAATCAGGACACGGCTGCCTCGCGAGAGCCGACGCTGGAGGTCTCCGACCTCGCCTATGAGCCTGTTCCCGCGGAACCTGAGCCCGAGGCGGTCTACGAGCCGCAGCCGCTGCCGGACGACACCGGCCAGTACGGCGTGTACAGCGAGGCCGCCTATGCGGCGGAGCAGCAGGACCAGGGCCAGAACTACACCACGTACGGCACGGGTTACGACACCTACTCCGGCTACGGTCAGCAGCCGACCGGCTCCGGTTACGATCAGCAGCCGACGGGCCAGGACATATACGCCGGGCAGTACGACTACGGGACGGGGCAGCAGGCGTACGCCGCGTACTCCGACCCCTATGTCGGCGGCCAGCAGTACAACGCGTACGAGAGCTACGACAGTTACGGCGACCAGCAGCAGTACGCCGACCCGTACGCCCAGCAGCCGTACAGCGAGACGCCGCCCGGCGGGGTGTGGGTCCCGCAGCAGCGGGAGGGCGAGCAGCAGGCGCCGCCGATGCCGCAGGAGCAGCCTTCTCCGTACGGCTACGACCCCGGGTACAACGAGCAGCAGTACCGCTACTGAGGCACCGGCGCCGGCTCACTGAGAGCCGCGGAAGTCCGCCCCCTCCACGATCAGGCCGGCCACCAGCGCCCCCGACATCCCGGCATGCGCCAGTCCGCCGCCCGGGTGCGACCGGCCGCCCGCCAGATACAGACCGGGCAGCCGGGTGCTGTTCGCCGGGTGCAGATACCGCCCGCCGTCCCCGGCGAGCGCGGGCGCGGACAGCGCACCCGTCTCCGCGGGCGTACGGATCTCGTGCCACAGCAGGCGCTCGCGTATCTCCGGCACGGCCGCGCCCGCGGCGTCGATGAGCACCTCGGCGTACCGTTCGCGCAGCGTCGCGTCCGTCCAGTCGACCGGGCCGCCCTTCGCCGCGACGGTCGCGGCGAGAGTCACCGCCTCGTGCTCCTCGTCCGGGCGGGTACGCGGATCGTCCGGTCGCAGCACGGTGACGGTGGGCCGCTCGGCCGTCCGGCCGCCGAAGACGGCCGCAGCCTCCGCGCCGGTGTCGGGCGCGTGGACCACACTCCGGTGGACGGCCGACGCGGGCCGCGCCCCGCGCAGCGCCAGCAGCACGGTGAACCTGCCCGGCAACTGTGAACCGCCGGCGCCCCCTTGGGGCCGTACGTCTCCGTCCTGCCAGAGCTCATGCCCCACCAGATCAGCGGCCTCGATGCCCGCCACCACATGGTCGGCCCCCTCGACCGTGCCGCCGACGAGCTCGACTCCCGCCGCTCGCCCGTCCTTCTCGACGATGCGGGCCACCTCGGTCCCGAAGGCGAACTCCACCTTCCGGGCCAGACACCGCTCGTAGACCGCGCGGGCCAGCTCCCGCATCCCGCCCTCGACATACCAACTGCCGAAGGTCTGTTCCATGTATGGCAGCAGGGCGGCACCCGCCGGGGCATGCCGGGGATCCAGGCCGTACGAGAGGGCGTATCCCTCGAGCAGCGCGGCCAGCCGCAGGTCTGCCAGCTCCCAGGCGCCGACCTCGGAGACCGTGGACGCCTGTCGGCTGCGCAGCAACTTGCGCTGCCGCGGCGCCGGATACGGATCGCGGCCGAGCACCTGCCAGTCGGCCCACAGGGGCTCTTCGAGCAGCGGCCGCCGGGAACGGTCCCAGGCGTCCCGGGCCCGGCCCAGGAACGTGCCCCACCGCTCGCCCGCTCCCGCGCCCAGCGCGGCTTCGAGCGCGGAGACGACTCCGGCCCGCGAGGCGTTCGGCAGGGACACCTCGGTGCCGTCGGCGAAGAGATGCCGGCTCGCCGGGTCCACCTGGACGAGCCCGACGCACTGCTCCAGCGGTTCCTTGCCGGTCTTGACGAACAAGTCCCGCCAGACGGCAGGCAGATGCAGCAGACCGGGCCCGGTGTCGAAGGCGAAGCCCTCGCGCTCGAACCGGCCCACCGCGCCGCCGTAGGTCGCCGAGCGCTCGTACACCGTCACCCGGTGGCCTGCCACGGCCAGCCGGGCGGCAGCCGCCATGGCGCCCATCCCGGCGCCGATCACCGCAATCCGTGCCATGTCCGCGACTTTATCGGCCACCACTGACAGTCCGCCCCGGCGGCCCGTCCGGGCGGTCCGGTCACCAGGGAGCTCTGGACGCTTCCGCGCCCGCCGGCCGTTTCTCCTGGCGGCGCTGTGCTCTGCGCCGCAGGAAACGGCGGATCTTCGTGGCGAGGAAGGCCAGTACCACGATGCCCAGCAGGAGCAGTGTCCCGGCGATGAGCGCAGCCGCCAGCGGATGGAAGAGCGCGAAGGTGATGATCCCGGCGACGCCCAGATCCTCCGCCATGCTCACCGCGATATTGCTGAACGGCTCGGGCGAGGTGTTGACCGCCATCCGGGTGCCGGCCTTGACCAGATGGCTCATCAGCGCGGTCGAGCCACCGATGGCGGCCGCCGCGAGCTCCGGCAGCGAGCCGCTCTCCCCGGCCAGCAGTGCGGCCACGACCGCGCCCGCCACCGGCCGGAGCACGGTGTGCACGGTGTCCCATATGGAGTCGACGTACGGGATTTTGTCCGCCACCGCCTCACAGAGGAACAGCACGCCCGCAATGATCAGGACATCGGTGCGCTGCAGAGATGTGGGCACCTCGTCGGTGAGCCCGGTCGCGCCGAAGATGCCGAACAACAGGACCACCGCGTAGGCGTTGATCCCGCTGGCCCAGCCGCTGGTGAAGACGAGAGGGAGTACGGACACGGACGCGATCGTAACCACACGCCGACCCGCGCGGGTGGGGATGAGCACGGATGACTGAGTACCCGTACCTAGTGGGGGAGATGAGTACGCGCGCGGATGGGGTTCTACCTGTGCAGAAGGAAGAGTGGAGACCACGGAAGGGGCGCAGCGCCGGCACCGCCGACACGGGGCGGCGGAACGGCGCGGCTCCCCGGACGGAACGGGGGAGTACGACGGAGAACCCAGTGACCACGGGGGAAAAACGGGGGTAAACGGGTTCTCCGGCACGGGGGAAAACGGGGACACGGGGGAAACGCCGGTCCGGCGGGGCTCGGGGGGATCGAGCCTCGCCGGACCGGCACTTTTCTGCCGTCGTACGGAGGACCTAACGGCCGCTCACACGGCCGTGCAGCAGCCGCGACAGCGCCGAGTGCACATCCCCGAGCGAGCGTTCCGGCTGGAACGCCTGCCAGTCCAGCGCCGCCACCAGCACCATTCCGACCAACGCGGCGGCTGTCAGCGGCACATCGATCTCCTCGCTCAGCTCGCCGCTCTCGACGGCTTCCCGCAGGACCGTCTCGACCACGGCAACCGCCTGCTGCCGTACGACGAGAAGCGTCGACTGCCAGGCCCGGTTGGTGCGCCACAGCTCGGCGACGTACAGCTGGGTGAAGGCCGGATAGCGCTCGATGAAGCCCAGACCGGCCTTGATCATCGCGTCCAGCGCCTCGACCTTGGTGCCGCCGCGCTCCGCCGTCTCGTCGGCGGCGGACTGCAGCGAGGCGGTCAGGAGCCCGACGCCGTACCGCAGCAGTTCCTCGAAGAGCTCGGTCTTGCTCTTGAAGTTGTAGTAGACCGTGCCCTTGGCGACCCCGGCGCGTTCGGCGATCTCGTCCACCGTGGTGGCGGAGAAGCCCTGCTCGGCGATGAGCGTCACCGCGGCCTCGTAGAGCTTTGCCCGGGTCGCCCGGCGTCTGGTGCTGGTGCTGTCCATGGCGTCGATTCTCACAGGTCCGGCCGCTCTCACAGACTCAGCTCGGGGTGCAGACGGTCCAGTGTCCACACCTGCTTGCGCCGTGCGGACACGGCGGTCAGCGCGATCGCGCCCGCGGTGAAGGCGGCCAGTACCGCGCACGCCTGCCACACCGGGCCGAGGCCGCCGCCCGTGATGAGCCTGCGCAGCGCGTCGATGACGTAGCTCATCGGGAGGTAGGGATGGATCGCGTTGAAGAACGCCGGACTGGTCTCCACCGGGTAGGTGCCGCCGGCCGAGGTCAGCTGGAGCATCAGCAACGCCAGTACGAGGATCCGGCCCGCGGCTCCGAAGCGCGCGTTCAGCCACTGGATGATCGCGGCGAAGCAGCAGGTCACCAGGGCGAGGAAGCCGATCGTGCCGGCCGCGTACGCCATCTGCAGGCCGAGGCCCCAGTGCAGTACGGACATGAGCGCGCCGACCTGCACCAGGCCGATCGCGGCGACGGGCAGCCAGCCGGCCAGCGCGATCCGCCAGGCGGAGGTGCCCGCGGAGAGGGCACGCCGGTTGAGCGGCTGGATGATCATGTACGCCACCATCGAGCCCACCCAGAGGGAGAGCGGGATGAAGTACGGCGCGAAGCCGGTGCCGTAGTTGGGCGCCTTGTGCAGGGACTGGCCGGCCAGCTTCACGGGGTCGGCCATTACCTCGGTGCGTTGGTCGCGGTCCTTCTTGTCGTAGTCGGGGATCTTGTCCACGCCGCTGTTCAGTCCACCGGCCAGCTCGGTCGAACCGTCGGCGAGCTTGAAGAGCCCGCCGTCCAGTTTGCCGGCGCCCTTCTTGAGCTTGCCGACGCCGGTGTCGAGATCGGTGGAGCCCGTCTTGGCGCCGCTCAGCCCGGTGTGCAGCTTGTCCGCTCCCTGAGCGACCTTCTTCGCGCCCGAGTTGAGCTCATTGATCTGGCCGACGGCCGACTCCAGGTCCTCGTCGAGACGCGGTGAGCGCTTGGCGAGGTCCGTCGCCTTCTTCTGCAGATCGGCGAGGTGGCCGTCCAGCTTCTTCAGATCGCCCTTGTTGTCCTTCACCAGAGCGTTGACGTCGTCGGCGATCTTGGCGACATCGGCCGCCGTGATCTTGGCGCGCTTCAGCGCGGGGCAGACGGTCGGGTCGGGCAGCAGCGCGTCCTCGCAGTGCGTCTTGTAGATCGCGTTCAGCTCGTCGGCCGACTTGTGGGCGAGGACGGCCGAGCCGGGGGCCGTCTTCACGAGGATGTCGAGATTGTGGCGGACCGCCTGGGAGGAGTCGGCGACCAGCCGGGCCGTGTCACCGATCGTCCTGCCGTTGTCCTTGAGGTACGGACGGACGTCGGCGGCTATCCCGTTGACCTTGTCGGCAAGCGACTGGGTGCCCTCGGAGACCTGCTTGGATCCGGTCTCGAGATCGCTCGCGCCCTTGTTGAGCTTGGAGAGGCCGCCGGCCAGTTTGCCGCTGCCGTTCTTGGCGTCCTTCAGCCCGTCCGCGAGGTCCTTGGAGCCCTTCTTCGCCTTGCCGACCCCGTCCTTGAGCTGGTCGGCGCCCTTCGCGGCCTTCTCTGTCTGGTCATGGATGTCGGAGAAGGAGATGAAGATCCGGTCGAGGAAGGATCGGGAGGCGTTGGTCGAGGCGGCGGTGCGGACCTGGGAGAAGACCGTCCGCGAGATCTGCCCGACGATGTAGTTGTTGGCGTCGTTCGTACGCACCTGAAGGGCGCCGGTCTCGGGAGACTCGCCGGAGCTGGACGCGATGCGCTTGCTGAAGTCCTGCGGCATGGTCAGCGAGAGGTAGTACGTGCCGTCCTCGACGCCCTTGCGGGCCTCGGCCGCGCTCACCTCGTGCCATTCGAAGACCTTGCTCTCGAGCAGGCCCTTGGTGATCTCGTCGCCGGCCGCGACCTTCTTGCCGGCAGCGGTGGCTCCCTTGTCGTCGTTGACGAGCGCGACGGGTATACGTTCGAGCTGACCGTACGGATCCCAGAAGGACCACAGGTACAGGGCGCCGTACAGCAGCGGCAGCAGCAGGATCGCGACGAGCGCGGCGCGCGGCAGCTTCCCCCTGCCGAACCGCTTCAGCTCAAGCGCGGCCAGTTTCGGCGAGCGCATCGGCCGTCCCCTCCTCGGTGGTGCCCTCGGTTGCGTCTTCGGGCGTCGGTTCTTGCTTGTCTTCGGGTGCCGGGTCGGTCGTGCTTTCGGGCGTCAGCTCGGCGGTGTCTTCGCTCCTCGGAGCGGTGTCCGCGACCGTGCGGATCACCGTCGTGCCCTCGGGGGCCTGGCTGCAGACGGCGAGCACGGTCGTACCGCCCTCGGCGACGGAGTGCAGCAGCTTCCAGGCCTCGGCCCGGTCGTCGTCGGAGAGCTTGAGATCGGTGTCGTCGACCGCGAGCAGGCGTGGACGGCCGACCAGCGCGAGGGCGACGGACAGGCGCAGCGCTTCTAGACGCTCCAGGTCGCGTACGGCCGTGCGGTCCTTCTTGGGGAGCGTGGCCAAGTCCAGCCCCGCCGCCTCCAGTGCCTCGTCGATACGGCTCCTGGCCGCGGCGGCACGCTCGGCGCGGGGCCGCAGCAGGGTGCGCAGTGAGCCGTCGAAGCGGCGCTGCAGCAGAGCGCGTTCGCGCAGATGCTCGGCGACGGTCAGTGCCGGGTCGAGCTCGCTGACGCCCGGTACCGGGCCTAGTGCGCTGATCCGGCGTACGGCGGCCATCTTCCGCGGCAGCTGCAGGCCGCCGACCTCGCCGCGGCCCTCGGTGGGGCGCATGCGGCCGGTGAGCGCGAGCAGCAGACAGGTGCGGCCGGAGCCGGACGGGCCTTCGATCGCGATGAGCGAGCCGGGTCCCGCCTCGATGCTCACCGAGCGGAACGCCCAGCCGCGCGGGCCCTTGAGTCCGAAGTCCTCGGCCGTGACGGCTGCCCCGTGACTGCCGTCGGGGCTGACAGGGCTGTCCATGTTCCCCCCAAGTTTTTGAACTGACTGGTCAGTGCAAAAACTATCCCGAACTCTGGACCGGAGCAAAACCCGGCCGGTCAGCCGTCGTTCGAATCCGAGCGCGGCTCGATAAAGGCCACCATCTCGGCGAGCCGCGTGCAGACCCGTGCGAGCTCCTCATGGGTCTTGTTCCGCTCGGTGATGACCGCCGCGAGCAGCAGGGCCATCAGTGCCGTGGTGCCGTTGAAGGCCTGCAGCGTGGCCATGCTGGCGAACAGATCCTGACCGGCGAACGGGCCGGCCTCCCGGGCCGCGGCCAGGATCGCCAGGGTCGACACCCCCAGCGCACACGGCGCGGCGCCGGCCAGCTGGAAGCGGAAGGCGGCCCAGATCAGGAACGGAAAAACCAGGAAGAGCAGGGCCGAACTGGTGGTACTCGTCGCCAGAATCGTCGCGAAGAGAGTGCCCAGCGCCAGCGTCACCGCCTCGATCCAGCGGCTGAGCCCGGCATTCCGCGGCCACCGGGCCCTGCGGAGGACAAGCAGAAACGGAGTGACGACAAGGACCCCCATCGCGTCACCGGTCCACCACACCGACCACGTCGGCCAGAAGTCGCTCGCCTGCAGCGCCCCGGCCAGCACGAGCACACCGCTCCCCATGGTCGAGCTGATCAACATCCCGGCCAGCGCGCCGAGGAAGATCAGTGCCAGTACGTCCCGCAGCCGGTCCAGTTCGTCGCGGAACTTCGCCCGGCGCAGCAGCAGGTACGCGCAGACCGGGGCCAGGGTGTTGCCGGCGACGATGGCCAGTACGGCGAGGGGCGAAGGGCCGATGGAGGCATTGACCAGGAAGGCGCCGAGCGCGATGCCCGGCCAGATCCGCAGACCGAGGACGAGCAGGCCGGCCAGGGCTACCCCGGTCGGCGGCCACAGCGGCGTGACCTGACCGCGTACCAGCTGCTGTAGAAGCCCCAGCCGGGCGGATCCGTAGTAGGCGGCGGCGACGGCGAGGATCCACAGAGCAGCGGACCCGTAACGGCCGATCTCCGCTTTGCGCACCACAGCAGTCTGCGCTCCCGGTGGGCCTGCGGCGACTCAGGCGGGGCGGAATGGTGGGCCGGGCCCCGGCGGGCCGTCGTAGCGGACGACGAGGACGGCGGCATCGTCACGGTGACCGGTCCGCTCGGCCACCTTGACGACGGCGGAGGCCAGCACGTCGGGGTCGGCGTCGAATCCCGCGCGCACCAGCCGATGGACCTCGGCCAGACCTGCCTCCATCGGATAGTGCGGCCCCTCCACGACCCCGTCGGTGAGCAGGACGAGGACCCCTGCCTCAAGCAGCCGCCGGTGGGTCACCGGATAGACCTCGCCCCGCACGACGCCCAGGGGCGGGCCGCCGCGGTCGAGGGCGACGCCGGAGCGGCCGCCGGCGGTGGCCCAGACCATCGGGACATGCCCGGCCCGGGACACGGTGAGATCGCGGCTGACCGGGTCGAAGCGCAGGAAGCAGCAGGTCGCGAAGAGGCCGAAGCCCATGGAGATCAGCAGGTCGTTGGTGCGGCTCAGCACTTCTCTCGGATTGCTCGTCGCCTCGGCGAGGGCCCGCAGGCTGGTGCGGACCTGGCCCATGAACGCGACGGCCTCCACATCGTGGCCCTGCGCATCGCCTATCGAGAGCCCGAGTGAGCCGTCCATCATCAGGAAGGCGTCGTACCAGTCGCCGCCCACGGCAAGCCCGTCCCGTGCGGGCGCGTACCGGGCCGCGATATGCAGGCCGGGCAGCTCCGGCAGCTCGGCCGGGAGCATGTGGCGCTGCAGGGCCATGGCCAGCTCGACCCGGGCCTGCTGGAGCTTCATCCGTTCCAGGGCCTGGTCGACGAGACGCCCGAGGGTGATCAGGAGTTGTGCATTGTCGGACGGGTCGCTGTGATGTCCGCGCATGAGCGCTCCGGGGTTCCCACATGCTCCTCACCACACTCTAGACGTCACCGCCCACGTACCACCTCCAGAGCGAAAGCGGCAGGTCAGAACAATTGTCAGTGGTGCCCGTCACGATGGACACATACGGCCACAGCGCCGTCACACGACGACAGGAGGTTCGTCATGGCCAGCTCCCACGCAGCAGCCGCACACCGGCGCCGCGCCACCGGCCCTGCCCCCTCACTGACCGGACCGGCGAACGACGTGCACCCCGTCCTGCGGCGGGCCTCGGCACCGCCCGCCGCCCTCGACCTGCTCGCCCAGGCCCGTACGGGCCTTGACGAGGCCGCCACTCTCGAAACGCCGAACGAGCGTTACGCCACCGCCCATCTGGCCGCCCTGCGCACCGCCGCCGCGGTCCTCGCTGCCCGCGGCCGCCCGGAGACCAGCGAACGCCGCAGGCAGCGGATCCGCAGCGCCTGGGAAGTCCTGCCCGAGATAGCGCCTGAACTGTCCGAGTGGAGTGTTCTGTTCGCGTCGGGGGCAAGTCGCAGGGCGCGCGCCGAGGCCGGCATACAGGGCGCGGCGAGCAACCGCGAAGCCGACGACCTACTGCGCGACGCGGCCATGTTCCTGCGCCTGGTCGAGCGGATGCTCGTGCTGCAGCCGGTGTTGCCCCAGCCCAGGACGGAGCGACCGGAGAGGGGTGGCGCCGTGGGGTGACGCCGTGGGGCGAGACGGAGGGCCGGGACGCCCGACGGAGGCAATAGGGTGGACTGCGTCTTCAACCCGTTCACCGCTTCACCGTGTTCGTCCGCCCTCTCACGCCCCGCAGCCCGGGGCGGCACCCGTCCGAGGAGTCAACTGCCGTGTCGGACCCGATGCGACCCCGCGCCTCTCTCCGTACCGCCGTGGTCTGGGAGGTCCTCAAGGAGGCCCTCGACCGTCGGGTCAAGGCGGCGGGGACGGACGCCCTGGACGTCCTCGACACCGGCGGCGGCAGCGGCAACTTCGCCGTGCCCGCGGCCAAGCTCGGGCACCGCGTCACCGTTGTCGACCCCAGCCCCAACGCGCTCTTCGCGCTGGAGCGCCGGGCCGCCGAGGCCGGCGTGGCCGACCGGGTCCGCGGGGTCCAGGGCGACATTCACGGTCTCTTCGAGGTCGTCGAGCGCGGTGGCTACGACGCGGTGCTCTGCCATGGAGTCCTGGAGTACGTGGACGACCCCGCCGAGGGCGTACGGAACGCTGTGGACGCGCTCCGGCCCTCCGGCGCGCTCAGCCTGCTTGCCGCCGGGCTCGGCGGGGCTGTCCTGGCCAGGGCGCTGGCCGGGCACTTCACCGAGGCCCGCACCGCGCTCACCGACCCCGCGGGCCGCTGGGGCGCCGGCGACCCGGTGCCCCGGCGCTTCACCGCCGAGCAGCTCACCGAGCTCGTCAGTGCGGCCGGTGCCGAGGTCGGTGCCGTGCACGGCGTACGGGTCTTCGCCGACCTGGTCCCGGGCGTCCTGGTGGACACCGAGCCCGGCGCGCTGGACGCGCTGCTCAAACTGGAGGCGGCGGCCGCCGAGCTGCCGGCCTTTCACGCGGTCGCGACCCAGCTCCACGTACTGGGCGAGAAGCGGGGCTGATCTGCGGCGCAGCCGCACATGGAGTACGCCACAGACCCCCCGATCGTGGCCCGAGCCCCGTATGATCGGGGGACACCATCCGGCATGACGGATCGGAGGTTGGGGAATCTACGCCTCGACACCCGAGTCGGCATGGCGGCCCGGACTGGCGAATTGGCGTAGAGGGCGGGTTTCACGGGGGCGATTCCCTGCCTATCCTGAAAGGGCCGCATACCGGTCGCCCCCCGCGACCGACGACTAGGAGGACTCCGTGCCGCTCTCGGAGCACGAGCAGCGAATGCTCGAGCAGATGGAGCGAGCGCTGTACGCCGAAGATCCCAAGTTCGCTACAGCGCTTGAGGGAAGCGGGCTGCGTACGTACACCCGGCGACGGGTTTACCAGGCAGTTGCAGGCTTCCTGGTGGGTATCGCGCTCCTCATGGCCGGAATGGTCGCGCAGCAGATCTGGATCAGCGTGGTGGGGTTCCTCGTCATGCTCGGCTGTGCGGTTCTCGCGGTCACCGGTTGGCGCAAAGCGCCCAAACCGGGTGAGCAACAGACCCTGGGGGACACGGCGGCAACAGCTCGCCGCCAGCCCCGCCAGCGCAGGTCGATGATGGACCGGATCGAGCAGCGGTGGCAGCGTCGCCGCGACGAACAGGGCGGCCACTGAGCACCGCGGCTTCTTCGACGTGAAAAATTCGAATGAGGAATTCGAAGTGAAGTAGCAGAGCCGCGGTTTTGGTTCATAAAAGCTTGCTGTACGGGTGAGGGGCGACGCTCTTGAGCGTCGCCCCTCACCCGTACTCGTATCCGCCTGGTGTCAGCCCCGCTGCCGGGACAGGCGGCGCAGGAGTCCCGCCCACCGGTCCAGGCGCCAGCGGCGCACGCCCCACCGGTCGGTGAGCGTCGCCCAGCGGGCCGAGACAGCCCACATCACCCGAATGGCGGAACGGGGCGCGAGCAGCGCCCGCAGCCGCGTCCCCCGGCTCGCCGCGTCGGCCAGCCCGGCCCGGATCAGCTCGGCGTCATCGGCCAGCCCCGTACCGGGCCGGGGCTCAGGGGCGTACAGCACTTGCTCCACCGCGCCGGCCACCCGGTGCACCGCGTCCGCCGCTTCGTCCTCCAGCCGTCCCAGCCGGACGATGCGCGCAGCCGCCTTGCGCTGTGTCTGCGAGTCGTCGGGCGGAATGCCGTGGTCCCAGGCCGTATCGGTGATCTCATGCCAGGCCGCCAGCGTCCGGGCCGCGGCATCCGCGGGCGTGCGCCCACCGGAGCCGAGCCGTCGCGCACGCACCCGCAGCCGCCAGAGCATCGGCAGCATCGGCAGCACCACCACCGCCAGTACGGCAAGACTCACGCCCAGCACTGTCCCCAGCGGGATCCCGGGGTCGGCGGGCGGCAGGATGTCCTGCGGCGCGGCCGCTCCGCACTCGCCGAGCCGCTTCGCCTGCGCCGTGCAGTTGTCCGAGGCGGAAGGCGCCGCGGAGGGCGTCGGCGAGCTGCTGGCGCCGGGCTGCGTCGGGTTGGACGGCTTACCGGACGGCGACTGCGCCCGCGTGTACTCGGGCGCGGAGCCCCGGCTCGGGGTCGGCTCGAACCGCGTCCACCCGACACCCTCGAAGTACAGCTCGGGCCAGGCATGCGCCTCTTTCAGACCGACCGACATGGTGCCGTCCGACCGCGGGGAGCCCGGAGTGAAGCCCACCGCGACCCGTGCCGGTATGCCCAGCGTCCTGGCCATCGCGGCCATCGAGAACGAGAAGTGGACGCAGAACCCCTTCTTCTGCCTCAGGAAGCGAGTGATCGCGGAGACACCCGTACCCGACTGGACCTGGGTGTCGTAGGTGAAGCCGCCGTCCACGGCGAACCAGTCCTGCAGCTTGACGGCCCGCTCGTAGTCGTTCGTGGCACCCTTCGTCACCTTCCGCGCCGTGCTCCCGACCTCGGGGGGCAGCACATCGGGCACCTTGGTGTACTCGCGCAGCAGCGCCGCCGGCGACGCGGGCGCCTTGGCCAGCTGATCCGGTCTCGGGTTCACCAGAAGGCTGGTGACCTGGTACTGCGCACCGCGGGTGTTCTGACCACGGTCGCCGACCAGGGTCCGCCCGGTGGGCTCGTACCGCCAGCGGCCGTTGATCCGCACCTTCGTCGCCGGGTACGGGAGCGGCAGCCAGCTCTGCTTGTACGAGCCGGCGGCCGATATGTTCGTCTTGATCTCGGTGGCGCTGACCGACGGACTCAGCCCGTCCGGCCGGGGCAGCTCGTCCGGTACGTCCTTGACCTTGCGCTCGGAGGACTTCCACGCCGTGCCGTCGAACTGGTCCAGCGCGACGATCCGCAGATACAGGTCCTGCGTGTTCGTCGCGTTGGTGCGGTACCGGATGACCTCGCGGTCCTCGGGCTGGTTGAGGCTGTTCTGCAGCGAGACCAGCGGGTTCACCGCGGAGATGGTGCCGCCGCCCGCGCCTGCTCCGTCCCCGCTGTCAGCGCTGCCCAACAGCCCGCCGTCCAGCGCCGGCAGCGCCGCCGGGACCACCAGCGCCACGCCCAGCGCGAGCGCGCCGATACGCCGACCGGTACGGACCGGTGCCAGCGGATTGCCTCCCGCCGAGTCGAATCCGACCGCGGTACGCCCCTGTGCCGAAGCGGCGCCGCCGAAGACTCGGCCCCACTGGGAGAGTCGGTCCCGGCCCTCGGCCAGCAGTAGCACCAGATATCCGGTGGCCGCGAGCAGGAACCAGAGCCAGTTCGCGCCGCCGCCGGAGAGCCCCGCGGCCACCGAGTAGAGCGCCAGCAGCGGCAGCCCGGCCGGGGCCGCACTGCGGAACGTCACCGCGAGGGCATCCACCGCGAGGCCGATCACCAGCACGCCGCCGATCACCATCAGCCTGATGCCGTCGGTCGCCGGCGCCGGGATCGCGTACCGCCCGACATCCTCGGCGCCCGCGTTCAGCAACTGGCCGAACTGCTCGATCGCATCGGGCCCCGGCAACAGCCCAAGGATCGCCTGGCCCCGGGCGAAGACCACGGTGAGCAGCAGCAGCGTGACGAGCGCCTGCACCGCCACCGTCAGCGGCCTGGCCAGCGGCACCCGCCGGGCGAGCGCGCCCACCCCGCTCTGGATCGCCAGCAGGAACGCCGCCTGCAGCATCCAGGAGGCCGGTTCGACCAGCGGCAGCATCGCGCCCGCCGCCATCAGCGTGGCGGCGAAGGCGCAGAGTGCCAGCCGTCCGCGACCGCTCATGACCAACCCCCAGAGAAACCGTCCGTACTGCCACCGGGAGACGCGATGCGCTGCCGGCCCGCCTGCTGCCACAGCTCGGACAGCGTCATCCCGGGCGACACAGCGAGCGCCGTCCAGCCCGCCTCGCGCAGCTGCGTCAGCCGCTCGTCGACCGCCCCGGCGACCGCGCCGCTCGTCACCCAGGTCCCGCTGTCCAGGACGAACGCGACGGCCGCGCCGCTGCGCTGCCGCATCCTGGCTGCGACCGCCGCCTGCTCCTCGTCCAGGTCGCCGAAGAAGGCGACCAGCAGCCCTTCGTTCCCGCCGCGCAGGACGTCGTACGAGCGCGAGAGCCCCGCCCCGTCGGAGTGGTCGACGACCGCGAGCGTGTCCATCATCAGACCCGCGGAGTCCGCGGACTCCTGGGTCGATCCGGCGAAGCCGTCGGCACCCTCACCGGGCACCGAGTTCCCCGTGTCCGTCAACAGCCGGACCGCGAAGCCCCGTTCCAGCATGTGCACCAGCGCGGATGCCGCGCCCGAGACCGCCCACTCGAAGGCGGAGTCGGGACCGGCACCCTGGTAGGCGAGCCGCCGGGTGTCGAGCAGCACCGTGCATCTGGCGCGCTGCGGCTGCTCCTCGCGGCGCACCATCAGCTCGCCGTAGCGCGCGGTGGAGCGCCAGTGCACCCGGCGAAGATCGTCGCCGTAGCGGTAGTTGCGCGGAATGATGTCGTCGTCGCCCGCCAGCGCCAGCGAGCGCTGCCGCCCGTCGCCGTACCCCGAGGCCTCGCCCGCCAGCTTCACCGGAGGCAGCGTCTCGGTGTGCGGAATGACGGTGAGGGTGTCGTACGAGCTGAACGAGCGGGTCAGCTCGCACATCCCGAACGGGTCGCTCAGCCGCAGCTGCAGCGGCCCGAGCGGATAGCGCCCGCGCAGATCCGAGCGCACCCGGTACGACACCTCGCGCCGACCGCCCGCCTCCACCCGGTCCAGGACGAACCGGGGCCGTGGCCCCAGCACGTAGGGCACATGGTCCTGGAGCATCAGCAGCCCGGTGGGCAACCGCGAGACATTGTCCATCCGCAGATGCACCCGTGCCTCGGAACCGGCAGGCACCCGCAGGGGCGAAAGACGCCGGCTGCCCGCGACCCGGTAGCGCGTGCGGTACAGCACGGCCACACAGACCAGCGGCAGCACGGCGAGCAGCAGTCCGACCCGCAACAGGTCGCCCTGCCCCAGGACGTACGCGCACACCGCTGCCGCCACTCCCGCCGCGAGGAAGGAACGACCGCGTGTGGTCAGCCCGCCCAGGGCCGCCCGCACCCCGCCCGTGTCCTTGCCTTCCACGGCGGCGGGCGCCCCGGCCGACATCACAACCGCCGGGCGCCGGGCTGCTGGCCGTAGAGCGGCGACTGAACCGGTCGGCCCGGCACATAGGTGCTCTCCGAGCCCCCGGCCGTGGGCACGGGAATGCGCTGCATGATCTCCAGCACGACCTGCTCGGCCGTACGGCGGTTCAACTGTGCCTGCGCGGTGGGCAGCAGCCGGTGCGCCAGCACCTGCACCGCCAGCGACTGGACGTCGTCCGGCAGGGCGTAGTCACGGCCGCTGAGCGCGGCCGTGGCCTTCGCGGCGCGCAGCAGATGCAGTGTGGCGCGCGGCGACGCTCCGAGTCTGAGATCCGGGTGGTTACGGGTGGCCGCCACCAGCTCCACGGCGTACCGCCGCACGGAATCGGCGACATGGACCGTACGCACCGCGTCGATGAGCTTCACGATGTCGTGGGCGTGCGCCACCGGCTGCAGATCGTCCAGCGGCGAGGTGCCGCCGTGCACATCGAGCATCTGCAGCTCGGCGTCCGCGCTGGGATAGCCGATCGACACTCGCGCCATGAAGCGGTCGCGCTGCGCCTCCGGCAGCGGGTAGGTGCCCTCCATCTCCACCGGGTTCTGGGTGGCCACCACCATGAAGGGGCTGGGCAGTTCGTACGTGTGCCCGTCGATGGTGACCTGGCGCTCCTCCATCGACTCCAGCAGCGCCGACTGGGTCTTCGGCGAAGCGCGGTTGATCTCGTCGCCGATCACGATCTGGGCGAAAATCGCGCCCGGCTTGAACTCGAAGTCCCGCCGCTGCTGGTCGAAGATCGACACACCGGTGATGTCCGACGGCAGCAGATCCGGTGTGAACTGGATACGCCGCACCGAACAGTCGATGGATTTCGCCAGCGCCTTGGCCAGCATTGTCTTGCCCACGCCCGGCACATCTTCGATGAGCAGATGCCCCTCGGCGAGCAGCACGGTCAGCGAAAGCCGTACGACCTCAGGCTTGCCCTCGATCACACCCTCCACCGACCTGCGGACACGCTCCGCTGTGGTGGTCAGATCTGTGAGGCTCGCTCGATCGTCATAGGTCGTCACCCGGCCCTCCTCGGCCCGTTCTACGGGCCGGTTGCTCTTCGGACGGCCCGGCCCACCCCAAAACACGGACACCTTCTCCGGATGGTTCCGGAAGGGTGCCACACACGCATTCTTGTTGCCGTTACCGCGTCGTGTCACTCGCCTGTGGATAAGTGGGTGGGATATGCCGAGTTTGCTGTGGTTTCTCCGGTGTCCTGCTGGTCACACTGCGGGGTCGATCTCCCGCAACAGACCCTCCGTCACATCGAAGACGAAGCCGCGCACGTCGTCGGTGTGCGGCAGGAACGGCGAGGTGCGCACCTGCTGCATCGACTGCCGTACGTCCTGATCGACGTCCCGGAACGCCTCGACCGCCCAGGCCGGCCGCTGCCCGACCTCGTCCTCCAGCTCGTGCCGGAAGTCCTCGGTGATCGTCTCCAGACCACAGTTGGTGTGGTGGATGAGTATGACGCTGCGCGTGCCGAGCGCCCGCTGGCTGATGGTCAGCGACCGGATCACATCGTCCGTGACCACGCCGCCCGCATTGCGGATCGTGTGGCAGTCGCCCAGCTCCAGACCGAGGGCGTCGTGCAGGTCGAGCCGGGCGTCCATGCAGGCGACCACGGCCACTCGCAGCACGGGACGGGCGTCCATCCCGGGGTCCTGGAAGCCGGCGGCGTAGCGCAGGTTCGCCTCGACAAGACGATCGGTGACCGTGCCGCTGGAACGCGCTGCATCGGCGGAGTGGTGCGCGGAAGTCGACATGAGGACGACGGTAATGCGCACAGGCAGTCGAAGCCTGCTGTGAGAGGGGACAAAGAACAACAATGAGGCTTGTTGTGAGGTAACCCACAGATGTGATGCGGCCGCGTCCGTACGGGTGAAGTGTCCGCGTCCGTGAACCTGTCCTCACCCGCCCGCGCCACGCGCCCGCCGGTTGATTGACCGGAAAGATGTGTGGACTAAAGTGACGCGAAGTTCACCGGCACATCCTGCACATCCTGCAAGTTTGACGTTTTCCCCGCGTGTGCGGCGTATGTACGACCCTTCTGAGCGGGCGGGGACCCGGCAGTACGCACGCCCGCGCAGGACCTGAGAGGGCGCATGAGCCAGACCCGACACGTCCCGGTAATGCTCCAGCGGTGCTTGGACCTGTTGGCCCCGGCGCTGGACGGGCCGGGCGCGGTCGTCGTCGACTGCACCCTCGGCCTCGGCGGACACAGCGAGGCCCTGCTCACGCAGTTCCCCGAGGTGCGCCTGGTCGCGCTCGACCGCGACAAGGAGGCGCTGCGGCTGTCGGGCGAGCGGCTCGCGCCGTTCGGTGACCGGGCCACCCTGGTGCACGCCGTCTACGACGAGCTGCCGGAGGTCCTTGAGCGCCTGAAGATCCCGAAGGTACAGGGCATCCTCTTCGATCTCGGCGTCTCCTCGATGCAGCTCGACGAGGCGGACCGCGGATTCGCCTATGCCCAGGACGCCCCCCTCGACATGCGCATGGACCAGACGACCGGGATGAGCGCCGCCGAGGTCCTCAACACCTACCCGCCGGGCGAGCTGGTGCGGATCCTGCGCTCGTACGGCGAGGAGAAGCAGGCCAAGCGGATCGTCTCGGCGGTCGTACGGGAACGGGAGAAGGAGCCTTTCTCGAACAGCGCACGGCTCGTCGAACTGATCCGCGACGCGCTGCCGCAGGCCGCCAAGCGCACCGGAGGCAACCCCGCCAAGCGCACCTTCCAGGCTCTGCGTATCGAGGTCAACGGCGAACTGACTGTTCTGGAGCGCGCCATCCCCGCCGCGGTGCAAGCGCTCGCGGTCGGCGGCCGGATCGCCGTGCTCTCGTACCACTCGCTGGAGGACCGGCTGGTCAAGCAGGTCTTCGCGGCTGGTGCGGCCAACACGGCACCGCCCGGACTGCCCGTCGTACCCGAGCAGTACCAGCCGCGGCTCAAGCTGCTGACCCGCGGCGCGGAACTCCCGACGGAGGCAGAGGTCGCCGAGAACCGCCGCGCGGCACCCGCGCGGTTCAGGGGAGCGCAGCGCATCCGGGAGGACGTGTGAGCTCAGCGGCCAAGCAGCTGAAGGGGCGGGCCGCGCGGCTCGCACGGCTGATGCCGTCGGGGCCGAGCACCGCCGCCCGTACCCCCTTCGTCCTGCTGGTCGTGTTCCTCCTCGGCGGCGGGCTGATCACGCTGCTCCTGCTGAACTCCGCCCTCAACGAGGGCTCGTTCAAGCTGAGCGAGCTCAAGAGGCAGACCACCGAGCTCACCGACGAGGAGCAGGCGCTGCAGCGGGACGTGGACAACCACTCCGCCCCGGACGCGCTCGAGCGGCGGGCCCGCGAGCTCGGCATGGTGCCCGGCGGCAGTCCCGCCTTCCTGGACCCGGACGGCACGGTCCGGGGGGTGCCCCGAGTGGCCTCGGGGCAGCCCCGACCGGACCCGACTCCGATGGAGATCCAGGAACCGGCGCCGCCGCCCCCGGCCCCTCCAGCGCCGTCCGTCTCCGCCTCGCGCTCGGCCCAGGCTCCCGCCACGCACCCCTCCGCGTCGGCCCCGCCGGCCAGGCAGGCGCAGCAGTCCGCGCCCGCCGCGCCCGCGCCCCCCGAGCCGGCCGCCAAGCCCGCGCCCGCGCCCCCCGAACCGGCCGCCAAGCCCGCGCCAGTGCCCCCCGCGCCCGCGCCTGCCACGCCAGCGCCCGCCGCGCCCCCCAAACCGGCCGCCAAGCCCGCGCCAGTGCCCCCCGCGCCCGCGCCTGCCACGCCAGCGCCCGCCGCGCCCCCCAAACCGGCCGCCAAGCCCGCGCCCGCCAACGCGGCCAAGCCGTCGCAGGAACCCGCGAAGCCGCCCCCGACGACCCCCGGCAGGTGACGCAGTGCCCCTCAAGGAACCACCGCGCCGCCGAGTCCCGGGCCCCGCCCGGCGGCCGTCCGTCCGTCCTGCGGCCCGCCGGCGGCCGCGCCCGGCGCCCCGCCCGATCCGGCTCGGCAGCCCCCGCCCCCGGCTGCGGCTGGTCAGCCTCGGCCTGACGCTCGTCATGCTGGCCTTCGTCGTCCGGCTGCTCCAGGTGCAGGCCGTCGACGCAGGCGCGTACGCCGCCAAGGCGGAGAAGAATCGCTACCTCAGCCATGAGCTCACCGCGGAGCGCGGCGAGATCACCGACCGGGCCGGCATCGCCCTGGCCACCAGCGTCGACGCGTATGACATCACCGCCGACCCGAAGCTGTTCACTCCCGAGGAGAGCAAGGCTCCCAACGCTCCGGAACAGGCGGCCGCACTGCTCGCCCCGATCCTCGGCAAGGACGTCGCCGAGCTGGCGAAGAAGCTCAGGACGCCCAAATCCCGGTACACCGTGCTGGCCCGCCGCCAGACCCCCCAGGTCTGGAACCAGATCAAGGACCTCAAGGGCGTCTTCGCCGAGAAGGCCAGGGCCGACAAGTCCAAGGGAGGCCCGGGTGCCAATGTGCTGAGCGGCGTCTTCCAGGAGCCGAGCAGCAAACGCGTCTACCCGAACGGCGATCTCGCCGCCGGGATACTGGGCTACGTCACCGGTGACGGCAAGGGAGGCGGCGGCGTCGAGTCGATGCTGGAGAAGGTCCTCGCCGGCCAGGACGGACAGATCACCTACGCCCAGTCCGGCGGCCGACGGGTGCCCACCGCGGGCTCCCGCGAGGTCCCCGCGGTCCCCGGCTCCGACATCGAGCTGACCATCGACCGCGACATCCAGTGGGCCGCCCAGCAGGCCATCGCCGACCAGGTGAAGAAGTCCAAGGCCGACCGCGGCTACGTGATAGTGCAGAACACCCAGACCGGCGAGGTCCTCGCCATGGCCAACGCGCCGGGCTTCGACCCCAACGACCTCACCCAGGCCAATTCGGCGGCCATGGGCAACGCCGCGCTCCAGGACGCGTACGAACCCGGCTCCACCGCCAAGGTGATGTCGATGGCCGCCGTCCTCGAGGAGAAGGCCGCCACGCCCGGCACCCATGTCGTCGTCCCCAACCGGCTGCACCGCGGCGACCGGCTCTTCAAGGACGACATCGACCACCCCACCTGGAACCTCACGCTCAACGGCGTACTGGCCAAGTCCAGCAACATCGGAACGATCCTGGCGACCGGCCAGCTCGGCAAGACCCAGCCCGCGGCGAATCAGGTGCTCTACACCTATCTGCGGAAATTCGGCCTGGGCAGCCCGAGCGGGATCGGCTACCCGGGCGAGACGCCCGGCATCCTTGCCAAGCCGCAGAAGTGGTCCACCTCGCAGCAGTACACGATCCCTTTCGGCCAGGGCCTCTCGCTCAACGCCATGCAGGCGGCCTCCGTCTACTCGACGATCGCCAACGGCGGCGTACGCGTCGAGCCCACCCTGATCCGCGGCACCAAGGGGCCCGACGGGCGCTTCACCCCCGCCCCCGCCCCCAAGAAGACCCGGGTGGTCAGCGAGCAGACCGCCAGGACGCTGGCCACCATGCTGGAGTCGGTCGTCGGTGACGAGGAAGGCACCGGCAGCAAGGGCCGTATCCCCGGCTACCGCGTCGCGGGCAAGACCGGAACGGCCAACCGTGTCGACCCGGAACTGGGCCGCTACAAGGGCTACACCGCCTCCTTCGCCGGCTTCGCGCCCGCCGACAAACCGCGGATCACCGTCTACTGCGCCATCCAGAACCCCACCAAGGGCAGCTACTTCGGCGGCCAGATCTGCGGGCCGATCTACCGGAAGGTCATGGAGTTCGCCCTCAAGACCCTCCAGGTCGCACCGACCGGCAGCGATCCCGCCCGGCTGCCCGTCACCTTCCAACCCGGCGAGTGACCCGGAGGAACAACCAGTGACAACCATCACCTCCGATTCCGGGAACCATCCGGAGAACCGCGCCGCAGCAGCCACCTCACTTCGCCCCGGGCCGGGTGCGCCCGGTACGCTCACCGCCGTGTCACACGCTGATCAGTACCGAACCACCGAGCCGGACGCCCCCGCGAAACACCCGGGAGCGCCCCGACCGGACCGGCCCCGCCCGACACCCCTGGGGAAGCTGGCCGCCCGGCTGGGTGTGAAGAGCCCTGGCGCCGGTGAGGTCACCGGCATCACCCACGACTCCCGGGCGGTACGCCCCGGTGACGTGTACGCCGCCCTGCCCGGCGCCCGCCTCCACGGCGCCGACTTCGTGGCGCAGGCCGCGGACCTCGGGGCGGCCGCGATCCTCACCGACCCGACCGGCGCCGAGCGCGCCGCCGAGACCGGCCTGCCGGTCCTGGTCACCGAGAATCCGCGCGGCCGCATGGGCGAACTCGCCGCCGAGATCTACGGCCGTCCCGGCGAGGACCTGCTCCAGATCGGCATCACCGGCACCTCCGGCAAGACCACCACGGCGTACCTCGTCGAGGGCGGGCTGAAGGCGGCGGGCCGCTCTACCGGCCTGATCGGCACGGTCGAGATGCGGATCGGCGAGGAGCGCATCAAGTCCGAGCGCACTACCCCCGAAGCCACCGACCTCCAGGCTCTGTTTGCCGTCATGCGCGAGCGCGGCGTCGATTCGGTCGCCATGGAGGTCTCCAGCCACGCCCTCGTGCTCGGCCGGGTCGACGGCTGCGTCTTCGACGTCGCCGTCTTCAACAACCTCAGCCCGGAGCACATGGAATTCCACTCCGACATGGAGGACTACTTCCAGGCGAAGGCGCAGCTCTTCACGCCGAGGCGGAGCAGGCTCGGAGTCGTCAACTTCGATGACGAGTACGGCCGCAGGCTGCTCAAGGAGGCGTCGGTCCCCGTTACCACCTTCTCCGCCGAGGGCCACCCGGACGCCGACTGGCGGGCCGAGAACGTTGAAATCAGCGCCGTCGGATCGACTTTCACCGCGGTCGGCCCCAAAGGCGAGCGCGTACGCGCCGAGGCCCCGCTGCCCGGACCGTTCAACGTCGCCAACACCCTGGCGGCTGTCGTCACCCTCGCCGTCGCCGGTCTCGACCCGCAGACCGCCGCCGACGGCATCGCCGCCGTCCCCGGCGTACCGGGCCGCCTCGAGCGCGTCGACGCGGGCCAGCCGTACCTCGCCGTCGTCGACTACGCCCACAAGACGGACGCCGTCGAATCGGTCCTGCGGTCCCTGCGCAAGGTCACCGAGGGCAAGGTGCACATCGTGCTCGGCTGTGGCGGCGACCGCGACCAGACCAAGCGCGGTCCGATGGGCGCCGCCGCCGCACGCCTCGCCGACACCGCCGTACTGACCTCCGACAACCCCCGGTCCGAGGACCCGCTCGCGATCCTCGCCGCCATGCTCGCGGGCGCCGCCGAGGTGCCGATCCACGAGCGCGGCGACGTCCTGGTCGAGGCCGACCGGGCCGCGGCCATCGCCGCGGCCGTGGCCCGCGCGCAGCCCGGTGACACCGTGCTGATCGCCGGCAAGGGCCATGAACAGGGACAGGACATCGCCGGAGTGGTCCGCCCCTTCGACGACCGTCAGGTACTTCGCGCAGCTATCCAGAACAGTCAGGGATGACCAAGTGATCGCCCTCCCTCTCGCCGAGATCGCCGAAATCGTCGGCGGGCAGTCGTACGACATACCGGATCCGGCCGTACGGATCAGCGGTCCCGTCGTGATCGACTCCCGCGCGGTTCAGCCCGGCAGTCTCTTCGCCGCCTTCGCCGGCGAACATGTCGACGGCCACGACTACGCACGGAGCGCCGTGGCGGCGGGTGCGGTGGCCGTGCTGGCCACCCGCCCCGTCGGGGTGCCCGCGATCGTCGTGCCGGACGTCACCGCCGCGCTCGGTGCCCTCGCGCGCACCGTCGTCGAACGCCTCGGCGCCACCACGGTCGCGCTCACCGGCTCGGCCGGCAAGACCAGTACCAAGGACCTGATCGCCCAACTCCTGGAGCGCAAAGGCCCCACGGTCTACCCGGCAGGCAATCTGAACAACGAGATCGGCCTGCCCCTGACCGCGTTGCGGGCCGGAGAGGACACCGAGCACCTCGTCCTCGAAATGGGCGCCCGCTACATCGGCGACATCCGCTACCTCACCGGCCTGGTCCCGCCGAAGGTCGGTCTCGTACTGAACGTCGGCACCGCCCACATCGGAGAGTTCGGCGGCCGCGAGCAGATCGCCGAGGCCAAGGGGGAGATCGTCGAATGCCTGCCCCCGGCGTCAGCGGGCGGCATCGCCGTACTCAACGCCGACGACCCTCTCGTACGCGCCATGTCCTCCCGTACCAAGGCCCGCGTGGTCCTGTTCGGCGAGGCCCAGGACGCCGACGTACGTGCCGAAAATGTCCGGCTCACAGCGAACGGACAGCCCGCTTTCAGGCTCCACACACCCTCCGGGTGCAGCGACGTGACCATGCGGCTGTACGGTGAGCACCACGTGTCGAACGCGCTCGCCGCGGCCGCCGTCGCCCATGAGCTGGGCATGTCCGTCGACGAGATCGCCCGCGCGCTCTCCGAGGCGGGCTCCCTCTCCCGCTGGCGCATGGAGGTCACCGAGCGTCCGGACGGCGTGACGATCGTCAATGACGCCTACAACGCGAACCCCGAGTCCATGAGAGCGGCGCTGCGTGCGCTGGCGGCCATGGGCCAGGGGCGGCGGACCTGGGCGGTGCTCGGCCATATGGCCGAGCTCGGCGACGAAGCGCTCGCCGAGCACGACGCTGTCGGACGGCTCGCCGTCCGACTCAACGTCAGCAAGCTCGTCGCAGTCGGGGGCAGGGAAGCGTCCTGGCTGCAACTGGGCGCATATAACGAGGGTTCGTGGGGTGAGGAGTCGGTGCACGTGTCCGACGCGCAGGCGGCGGTCGACCTGTTGCGCAGTGAGCTGCGTCCGGGAGACGTCGTGCTGGTGAAGGCTTCCAGGTCGGCCGGGCTCGAGCGGGTCGCCCAGGCACTGCTCGAGAACACCACCGAGGGTGAGGTCGCCGGCCGATGAGGCAGATCCTCTTCGCGGGAGCCATCGGGCTCTTCCTGACCCTGGTCGGTACCCCGCTGCTGATCAAACTCCTGGCCCGCAAGGGATACGGGCAGTTCATCCGGGACGACGGCCCGCGCAGCCACGGCAGCAAGCAGGGCACGCCCACCATGGGTGGTATCTCCTTCATCCTGGCCACGCTCATCGCATACGCCCTCGCCAAGGTGATCACCGGCGAAGACCCGACGTTCTCGGGTGTGCTGGTGCTCTTCCTGATGGCGGGCATGGGCCTGGTCGGCTTCCTGGACGACTACATCAAGATCGTCAAGCAGCGCTCACTCGGTCTGCGCGCCAAGGCGAAGATGGCCGGACAGCTGATCGTCGGCATCGCCTTCGCCGTGCTGTCACTGCAGTTCGCCGACAGCCGTCACCAAACCCCCGCCTCCACCAAGCTGTCGTTCATCACGGACTTCGGCTGGTCGATCGGCCCGGTGATCTTCGTCGTCTGGGCGCTGTTCATGATTCTCGCGATGTCCAACGGCGTGAACCTGACGGACGGTCTGGACGGCCTGGCCACCGGCGCGTCGGTGATGGTCTTCGGCGCGTACACCTTCATCGGGCTCTGGCAGTTCCAGGAGTCCTGCGCCAACGCGGTGACGCTGACCAACCCCAACGCCTGCTTCGAAGTGCGGGACCCGCTCGATCTCGCGGTCGTCGCCTCCGCCCTGATGGGCTCCTGCTTCGGCTTCCTGTGGTGGAACACCTCGCCCGCCAAGATCTTCATGGGTGACACAGGGTCGCTCGCCCTCGGCGGCGCGCTCGCGGGTCTGGCGATCTGCTCCCGTACAGAGCTCCTGCTGGCCCTTCTCGGCGGACTGTTCGTCCTGATCACCATGTCCGTGGTCATCCAGGTCGGTTCCTTCAAGATGACCGGCAAGCGTGTCTTCCGGATGGCTCCGCTCCAGCACCACTTCGAACTCAAGGGGTGGTCCGAGGTCCTTGTCGTGGTCCGCTTCTGGATTATCCAGGGCATGTGCGTGATCGTGGGTCTGGGGCTCTTCTATGCGGGCTGGGCGGCCGAGAAGTGAGTGCGCAGGACTGGCAGGGCAAGCGGGTCACGGTCGCCGGTCTCGGCGTCTCCGGGATCCCGGCCGCCCGGGTGCTGCACGGCCTCGGCGCCGTCGTCACGGTCGTCAACGACGGCGACGACGAGCGCTCCCGTACGCAGGCGGCCGAGCTGGAGGCGGAGGGAATCACCGTGCGCCTCGGCGACGGCGCGACGCTGCCCGCCGGCACCGAGCTCATCGTCACCGCGCCCGGCTGGAAGCCGGACAAGCCGCTCTTCCTGGCCGCCGCCGAGGCGGGCATCGAGGTCTGGGGCGACGTCGAACTGGCCTGGCGGCTGCGCGGGCGGGACGGCAGAAAAGCAGCGCCGTGGCTCACGGTCACCGGCACCAACGGCAAGACCACGACGGTACGGATGCTGGCCTCGATCCTTCAGGCCGCGGGCCTGCGCACGGCGGCCGTCGGCAACATCGGCGTCTCGCTGCTGGACGCGGTCCTCGGCGAGGAGACGTACGACGTACTCGCCGTCGAGCTCTCCAGCTACCAGCTGCACTGGGCGCCCTCGCTACGCGCCCACTCCGCCGCCGTGCTCAACCTGGCGCCGGACCACCTCGACTGGCACGGCTCCATGGAGGCGTACGCCGCCGACAAGGGCCGTATCTACGCAGGCAACACGGTCGCCTGCGTCTACAACGCCGCCGACAAGGCCACCGAGGACCTGGTGCGCGAGGCCGACGTGGAGGAGGGCTGCAGGGCCATCGGCTTCACCCTCGGTACGCCTGGGCCCTCCCAACTCGGAGTCGTCGAGGGCCTCCTGGTCGACCGCGCCTTCGTCGACAACCGGCAGAAGCAGGCCCAGGAGCTCGCCGAGGTCGCGGACGTCAATCCGCCGGCCCCGCACAACATCGCCAACGCCCTCGCGGCTGCCGCGCTGGCCCGCGCCTTCGGCGTCGCGCCCGCCGCCGTACGCGACGGACTGCGCAACTTCCGCCCCGACCCCCACCGCATCGAGCATGTCGCCGATGTCGCCGGCGTCTCGTACATCGACGACTCCAAGGCCACCAATACGCATGCCGCGGAGGCGTCCCTGGCCGCCTATGACCCGATCGTGTGGATCGCGGGCGGTCTGGCCAAGGGCGCGAGCTTCGACGAACTCGTCGAGAAGTCGGCAAAGCGACTGCGGGCTGTCGTTCTGATCGGCGCGGACCGAGCCCTGATCCGTGAAGCCCTCGCGCGACACGCCCCCGAGGTCCCGGTCGTCGACCTCGACCGGACAGACACTGGGGCGATGTCGGCGGTGGTCCAGGAAGCAGCACGACTCGCCCGGCCGGGGGACACGGTTCTGCTGGCCCCGGCCTGCGCCTCGATGGACATGTTCGCCAACTACAACAAGCGAGGCGAGGCGTTCGCGGACGCGGTCCGCGCACTCGCCGCCGAGCGCGCCTGAGCCCGACCCCGACCCCTGCGCCGTGCCGTGCACCGGGGCCGCCCCGGGACCGCGGCAGCCGCGCCAGGCACGACTGGAGGGGACAGCGACCATGCCGGCCGATGACACCGCCGCCGCGCGGAGCGCGGCCCGCCCGAAGCAGCGCACGGCTGAAATTCAGCCCCGCCGGCGTTTCAGGCGCGGAGTCCGGGGCGGAGCCCCGATCGGGCTCGGGCCTGCCTTTCTGCCCGCGGCCGTCCCTGCTCTCGCGGGCCCGGCGCCGGCCCGCACCGGACTCGCGCTGCGCAGCCGAGCCGCCGGGGGCGCCGTCCGCCGTCCGCCCGTCGGCCGTGGCGGAGGCCGCAGGCCGGCGGGCGCGTCGCGCCCGCCGCGGAGCAGGCGGCCACGGCGGCTGTACGAGCAGGCGCGCCGGGCCTGGGACCGGCCGCTGACGGCGTACTACCTGGTCCTCGGCAGCAGTCTCCTGATCACCGTGCTCGGCCTGGTCATGGTCTACTCCGCCTCGATGATCAAGGCGCTCGAGCTCTCGCTCCCTGCCTCGTACTTCTTCCGCAAGCAGTTCATCGCCGCCGTTCTCGGCACCTGTCTGCTGCTGGTCGCCTCACGGATGCCGGTCAAGCTCCACCGGGCACTGTCCTACCCGCTCCTGATGGGCACCGTCTTTCTGATGGTGCTCGTCCAGATCCCCGGGATAGGGCATGCGGTCAACGGCAACCAGAACTGGATCTATCTGGGCGGCCCGTTCCAGCTCCAGCCCAGTGAGTTCGGCAAGCTGGCGCTGATCCTCTGGGGCGCCGATCTGCTCGCCCGTAAGCAGGACAAGCGGCTGCTTACCCAGTGGAAGCACATGCTGGTGCCGCTCGTCCCGGTCGCCTTCCTGCTGCTCGGCCTGATCATGCTCGGCGGCGACATGGGTACGGCGATCATCCTCGCTGCGATCCTCTTCGGGCTGCTGTGGCTGGCCGGAGCCCCGACCCGGCTCTTCGCGGGTGTGCTCGGCATCGCCGGCTTCGTCGGCTTCGTGCTGATCAAGACCAACGAGAACCGCATGTCACGGCTCTCCTGCATCGGCGCCATCGACCTCGGCCCCCAAGGCGAGTGCTGGCAGGCCGTGCACGGCATCTATGCTCTAGCCTCCGGCGGATGGTTCGGTTCCGGCCTCGGTGCAAGTGTGGAAAAATGGGGTCAACTCCCCGAACCGCACACCGATTTCATCTTCGCCATCGCCGGGGAGGAACTGGGCCTGGCGGGGACGCTGTCGGTGCTCGCCCTCTTCGCGGCTCTAGGCTATGCGGGTATCCGCGTGGCCGGACGCACGGAGGACCCCTTCGTGAGGTACGCAGCGGGAGGTGTGACCACCTGGATCACGGCCCAGGCCGTGGTCAATATCGGTGCGGTGCTCGGTCTGCTGCCGATCGCCGGTGTCCCGCTCCCGCTGTTCTCCTACGGAGGGTCGGCCCTGCTGCCGACCATGTTCGCAGTAGGGCTGCTGATCGCCTTCGCGCGAGAGGATCCCGCCGCGAAGGCGGCCCTGGCCATGCGGCGGCCCGGGGTGAGATGGAAGACGATGAGACGGCGCGTCAAGAAGCGTCCGTCCGGAGAGCGGTGAATTTCGGTGCATGTCGTACTCGCCGGTGGGGGGACCGCCGGCCACATCGAGCCCGCGCTCGCCCTCGCGGACGCCCTGCGCAGGCAGGACCCGGCCGTGGGAATCACGGCCCTGGGCACGGAGAAGGGGCTCGAGACCAGGCTCGTACCCGAGCGGGGTTACGAGCTGGCGCTCATCCCCGCCGTTCCGCTGCCGCGCAAGCCCACCCCTGAGCTGATCACCGTCCCCGGACGGCTGCGCGGCACCATCAAGGCCGCCGAGCAGATCCTGGAGCGTACGAAGGCGGACTGCGTCGTCGGCTTCGGCGGCTATGTCGCGCTGCCCGGCTATCTGGCCGCCAAGCGGCTCGGTGTGCCGATCGTCGTGCACGAGGCCAACGCCCGTCCGGGCCTGGCCAACAAGATCGGTTCGCGGTACGCGGCCGGGGTCGCCGTTGCCACGCCGGACAGCAAGCTGCGCAACTCCCGCTACATCGGCATTCCGCTGCGCCACACCATCGCCACCCTCGACCGCGCCCGGGTGCGCCCCGAGGCGCGTGCCGCCTTCGGTCTCGACCCCAACCTGCCGACGCTGCTGGTCTCCGGCGGCTCGCAGGGTGCTCGCCGCCTCAATGAGGTGATCCAGCAGATCGCTCCGGTGCTGCAGCGCTCCGGTATCCAGATCCTGCACGCGGTCGGTCCGAAGAACGAACTGCCGCATGTGGACAACATGCCCGGTATGCCGCCCTACATCCCGGTACCGTACGTGGACCGGATGGATCTCGCGTACGCCGCGGCCGACATGATGCTCTGCCGCGCGGGCGCGATGACCGTCGCCGAACTCTCCGCCGTCGGGCTGCCCGCCGCATACGTACCGCTGCCGATCGGCAACGGCGAACAGCGGCTGAACGCTCAGCCGGTGGTGAAGGCCGGCGGCGGACTGCTGGTCGACGACGCCGAACTGACCCCCGAGTGGGTCCAGGGCAACGTCCTTCCGGTGCTCGCCGATCCGCACCGGCTGTACGAGATGTCCCGTGCGGCCGCCGAGTTCGGCCGCAGGGATGCCGACGACCTGCTCGTCGGCATGGTGTACGAGGCGATCGCTGCACACCGCAGGGCGTGAGAAGGGCAGGGGAGCGTGGCCGGACCGACCACCGCTGAACGCGGGGCAGGCAAGTCCCCCGGCGGGTACGCGGGGCCGGCCCGCCCCCGCGGCCAGGGCTCTCCTGGCCGCCGGCTGCGCATCCCCGGCCGCCGTTTCCTGCTGATCGTCGCTGCCTCGGTGCTGGTCGTCGCGGCCGGAATCTGGGTGCTCTACGGCTCCCACTGGCTGCGCGTGGAGAGCGTGACGACCACCGGAACCAAGGTTCTGACGCCGGAGGAGGTGCTGGCCGCGGCGGCGGTTCCGGTCGGAGCGCCACTGATTTCCGTCGATACGGACGCCATTGAGACCCGGCTGCGGCATAAGCTGCCCCGTATCGACTCGGTTGATGTCGTCAGGTCATGGCCCGACGGGATCGGACTGAATGTGACCGAGCGAAAGCCAATCCTGCTTATCGAAAAGGGCGCAAAGTTCATCGAAGTGGACGCGAAGGGCGTCCGGTTCGCCACGGTGGACAAGGCTCCCAAGGCTGTTCCGCGACTGGAATTGACCGTGGAACAGTCCCCGAGTCTGCGGCGCTTCGGCATGGACCGGCTCCTTGCGGAGGCGGTACGGGTCAGGGGTGAACTCCCTGGTGAAGTCGCGGCGGACACCAGAGTTGTGACAGTGCGCTCATACGACTACATCTCCTTGGAGTTGAGCCGGGACCGTACGGTGGTCTGGGGCAGCGCCGAGGAGGGGGAGGCCAAGGCGCGCGCACTCACCGCACTGATGAAAGCCGCGCCGAAGGCCCGGCACTTCGATGTGAGTGCTCCCACCGCCCCTGCCGCGGCAGGGAGTTGACGCACATTTGCGCTGGCCAGCACCCTGGTTGGTCATCGCTATGGGTGATCACATAGGGTGAAAAGAAAAACGGGAGGTTCGGCGTGTTCGTTGAACGTGCGCCACTTGTCGACTTAGTGTCCTGTTCGGAGAGTCCAAGAAGCAGACACACTGGTAACCCTAAACTTCAGCGTTAGGGTTTGGGTCGGCGTTCGGACCGTCCCATCGGCATCCGTCGTCGCGCCGCGACAACCGCGAAGCGACGACACGTAACTCGAGGCGAGAGGCCTTCGACGTGGCAGCACCGCAGAACTACCTCGCAGTCATCAAGGTCATCGGTGTCGGCGGCGGTGGTGTCAATGCCATCAACCGAATGATCGAGGTCGGTCTCAAGGGCGTCGAGTTCATCGCCATCAACACTGATGCGCAAGCACTGTTGATGAGCGACGCCGACGTCAAGCTCGACGTCGGCCGCGAACTCACCCGAGGCCTCGGCGCCGGAGCGAATCCGGCAGTCGGTCGTAAGGCGGCAGAGGACCACCGCGAGGAGATCGAGGAGGTCCTCAAGGGGGCCGACATGGTCTTCGTCACCGCCGGCGAAGGCGGCGGCACCGGCACCGGCGGCGCACCCGTCGTCGCCAATATCGCGCGCACGCTCGGCGCCCTGACGATCGGTGTGGTCACCCGGCCGTTCACCTTCGAGGGCCGCCGACGCGCCAACCAGGCGGAGGACGGAATCGCCGAACTCCGCGAAGAGGTCGACACCCTCATCGTCATCCCCAACGACCGGCTGCTGTCCATCTCGGACCGACAGGTCAGCGTGCTGGACGCATTCAAGTCCGCGGACCAGGTACTGCTCTCCGGTGTCCAGGGGATCACCGACCTCATCACCACGCCCGGTCTGATCAACCTCGACTTCGCCGACGTCAAGTCCGTGATGTCCGAGGCCGGATCCGCGCTCATGGGCATCGGCTCGGCCCGCGGCGACGACCGCGCGGTGGCCGCGGCCGAGATGGCGATCTCCTCGCCACTGCTCGAGGCGTCCATCGACGGCGCCCGAGGTGTGCTGCTCTCCATTTCCGGTGGCTCGGACCTCGGCCTCTTCGAGATCAACGAGGCCGCCCAGCTGGTGAGCGAAGCCGCGCACCCCGAGGCCAACATCATCTTCGGCGCGGTCATCGACGACGCTCTCGGCGACGAGGTACGGGTCACGGTCATCGCGGCGGGCTTCGACGGCGGACAGCCGCCGGCCCGCCGGGACAGGGACAATGTCCTCGGCGCCGGTGCGGGCAAGCGCGAGGAGCCGGCGACCTCGTCCCGTGGCACGGAGACCCAGCGTGCGGCCGGCGGACTCGGCACCGTACCGGCGCGCGAAGAGCCCTTGGCCCCGGCCGAGCCCGCTCCCGTGGCGAACGACCTGAACTCCGGGTCCGCGCAGGTTCCGCCGGCCCGCCCGTACCAGGACAGCCAGGCCGAAGAGCTGGACGTTCCGGACTTCTTGAAGTGACAGTGCGGCACGACGCGATACACGCGAGCGGCGCGCACTTCGCCTTCACCGACAGGTGGGGCGGGGTGAGCGCCGTTCCGTACGACGAGCTCAACCTCGGCGGCGCGGTCGGCGACGACCCCGCGGCCGTACTGACCAACCGCAAGATCGCGGCGAAGTCGTTCGATCTCGACCCGGACCGGGTCGTCTGGATGAACCAGGTTCACGGCAGGGACGTCGCCAAGGTGGACGGGCCGTGGGCCGCCGGGCCGACTCCGCCGGTGGACGGTCTGGTCACCGCGCGGCGCGAGCTGGCCCTCGCCGTACTGACCGCGGACTGCACCCCCGTACTGCTGGCCGACCCGGTCGCGGGTGTCGTGGCCGCCGCGCACGCGGGCCGTCCCGGGATGGTCGCGGGCATCGTGCCCGCCGCCGTCGAGGCGATGAAGACGCTGGGCGCGGAGCCGGCTCGCATCATCGCCCGTACCGGCCCCGCCGTCTGCGGACGCTGCTACGAAGTTCCCGAGCAGATGCGGGCCGAAGTGGCCGCGGTCGAGCCGGCCGCCTGGTCCGAGACCAGCTGGGGCACCCCGGCCGTCGATGTCACCGCCGGAGTCCATGCCCAGCTCGAAGCGCTCGGCGTGCGGGACCGGCAGGCTTCGCCGGTCTGCACAATGGAATCGGGCGACCACTACTCGTACCGTCGCGACCGCACCACCGGGCGGCTCGCCGGATACGTCTGGCTGGACGGACAGGAATGACGGACAGGAATGACGGACGGCAATGACGGACCGTAAGAGCGAACTCGCCAGGGGGCTGGCGATGGTGGAGGAACGTATCGCCTCAGCCTGCGCGGCCGCCGGCCGTAAGCGGGAGGAGGTGACCCTCATCGTGGTCACCAAGACCTACCCCGCGAGCGATGTGCGGCTCCTGCATGAACTCGGCGTGCGCCATGTCGCCGAGAACCGTGACCAGGAGGCGGCCCCCAAGGCCGCGGCCTGCTCGGATCTGGACCTCATCTGGCACTTCGTCGGACAGTTGCAGACGAATAAGGTCCGTTCTGTGGCGGGATATGCCGATGTGGTGCAGTCCGTCGACCGTCTCAAGCTCGTCTCGTCGCTCTCCGCCGCCGCTGTACGAGCGGAGCGTGAGCTCGGCTGCCTGATCCAGGTCGCGCTCGACGCGGAATCGGGCGAGCGCGGGGAGCGGGGCGGTGTCGCGCCCGACGGAATCGAGGAGTTGGCCGCGGCGGTGGCCGAATCACCAGGGCTGCGGCTCGACGGACTGATGACCGTCGCGCCGCTCGCCGGACCGTACGCGGGACGGCAACAGGCGGCGTTCGAGCGGCTGGTGGAATTCTCATCCAGCCTGCGCGCCGGGCATCCGGCTGCGAACATGGTGTCAGCAGGGATGAGTGCGGACCTTGAAGAAGCCGTGGCGGCCGGAGCGACACATGTACGCGTCGGCACTGCGGTACTCGGAGTCCGACCCCGGCTCGGGTAGCGTCGCTAAGCAAGTCGGACCACAGCAGAAAATATGGTCATTCCCGCCACAAAGCGGGCGGGCCGAGTGGATCGCGGGCACTTGGTCACGATGCCGATCCGATCCACCACAGAGCGGAGGACCCAGAGAATGGCCGGCGCGATGCGCAAGATGGCGGTCTACCTCGGCCTCGTGGAGGACGATGGCTACGACGGCCGGGGTTTCGATCCCGATGACGATTTCGAACCCGAGCCGGAGCCCGAGCGGGATCACCGGCGGCACCAGCCCCCGCACCAGGTGGAGCGGGAAGAGCCGGTGAGGATGGTGCAGCCGCCCGCGCAGCGCGAGCCGGTTCCGCTTCCCGCTGAAAGCGGACGTCCGGCACGAATCGCCCCCGTGGCATCCATCACACCTGAACGTCCGAGTCTGGAGAAGAACTCACCGGTGATCATGCCCAAGGTTGTGTCCGAGCGGGAGCCCTACCGCATCACTACGCTGCACCCGCGGACCTACAACGAGGCCCGTACCATCGGGGAACACTTCCGCGAGGGCACCCCGGTGATCATGAACCTCACGGAGATGGACGACACGGACGCGAAGCGACTTGTCGACTTTGCCGCGGGACTGGTATTCGGTTTGCATGGCAGCATTGAGCGGGTGACGCAGAAGGTGTTCCTGTTGTCGCCTGCTAACGTCGATGTCACGGCGGAGGACAAGGCCCGCATCGCAGAGGGCGGGTTCTTCAACCAGAGCTGAGAGACACGACACCGGAACGACCCGGCCGCAGGGCCGGATTATGAGAGCCAGGGGAGAGGGAAGCGCGGGATGGGCGTCGCACTACAGGTGGTCTACATCGCGCTGATGTGCTTCCTCATTGTGCTTATTTTCCGGCTGGTCATGGACTACGTCTTCCAGTTCGCCCGCTCATGGCAACCCGGCAAGGCGATGGTGGTCGTTCTGGAGGCCACCTACACTGTCACCGATCCACCGCTCAAGGTTTTGCGGCGGTTCATTCCGCCGCTGCGTCTCGGGGGCGTGGCACTCGACCTGTCCTTCTTCGTTCTGATGATCATCGTCTACATCCTGATCAGCATCGTGAACAACTTTGCGAGCAGCGTGTGAACGATACGGTCTTGCCGACTGCCGACGACTACGTAGAGGTGAAGAAGAGATGCCGCTGAGCCCCGAGGACGTGCGGAACAAGCAGTTCACGACCGTCCGCCTCCGAGAAGGCTATGACGAGGACGAGGTCGATGCCTTCCTCGACGAGGTCGAGTCCGAGCTGACCCGCCTGCTCCGTGAGAACGAGGACCTGCGCGCCAAGCTGGCCGCGGCGACCCGTGCGGCGGCGCAGAACCAGCAGCAGCAGGGCATGCGCAAGCCGCCGGAGCCGCAGGACGGCCGTGGACCGGGTGCGCCGGTGCCCGCCGCCATATCCGGACCGCCGGTCCAGCAGCAGCCCCCGCAGATGGGTCCGCCCCAGCTGCCCGGTGGTGCCCCGCAGCTGCCCGCCGGCCCCAGCCACGGTGGCCCGCAGGGTCCTGGCGGCCCGATGGGCCCCGGCCCGATGCAGGGCGGTCACATGGGTGGCCCGATGGGCGGCCCCATGGGCGGTCACGGCCCGCAGATGCCGCAGCAGGGCCCCGGCGGCGACAGCGCCGCGCGCGTGCTCTCGCTGGCGCAGCAGACCGCCGACCAGGCGATCGCGGAGGCCCGTTCCGAGGCCAACAAGATCGTCGGCGAGGCGCGCAGCCGCGCCGAGGGTCTGGAGCGCGACGCCCGTGCCAAGGCCGATGCGCTGGAGCGGGACGCTCAGGAGAAGCACCGCGTCGCGATGGGCTCGCTGGAGTCCGCGCGTGCCACGCTGGAGCGCAAGGTCGAGGACCTGCGAGGCTTCGAGCGCGAGTACCGGACCCGGCTGAAGTCCTACCTGGAGAGCCAGCTGCGTCAGCTGGAGACCCAGGCGGACGACTCCCTGGCCCCGCCGCGGACTCCCGCGACCGCGTCGCTGCCGCCGTCCCCGTCGATGGCTCCGGCCGGTGCGGGTGCGATGGGTCACACCATGGGCGGCAACCCGTCGATGGGTCAGTCCATGGGACAGCCGATGGGTGGCAACCCGTCCATGGGCGGTGGCCCGTCCTACGGCGGCCAGCAGCAGATGTCGCCGGCGATGACCCAGCCGATGGCACCGGTGCGGCCGCAGGCGCCGCAGCCGATGCAGCAGGCGCCGTCGCCGATGCGCGGGTTCCTGATCGACGAGGACGACAACTGACGGCGGGTCGCGCGTATCGCGCGTAGCCGTCGGCAGGCTGAAGGGCCGGGCCCGGGACATGACGTCCCGGGCCCGGCCCTTTGTTGTGCCCTGCGTGCGGCTCCGCCGCGTGTGGGGCTCCGCCCCAGCCCCGCGCTTCAATCGCCGGCGGGCTTGTTTGGGGGTTCTGTTCCGGGCCCTGTGCCTCGATCGCGGGCGGGGCTTGTTTCGGGGCTCCGCCCCGGACCCGCGCCTCAATCGTCGGCGAGGCTGAATCGTCCGGTCGGCGGGGCTGGACTTTGCCGCCGGACGGGCGGGAAAATCCAGCCCGTCCGGCGATTGAGGACACGCCCGAAGGGCGTCCGGGGCCTGGGGGCCTGCCCCCCACGCGGCGGAGCCGCAAAACCGGCACCGCGGAGAAGTGGCGGGCAGGGAACCCGCAGGCGGAAGGCGTTACACCTTGCGGAGGCGGAACGTCAGGGACAGGCCCTCGTCCGTGAAGGGGGCGCCGAAGCCGGCGTCCGCCTCGTCCGGTGTGAAGCTCGTCGCCAGAACCTCGTCCGCGATCAGAGCCGCATGCTCCGTCAGGGCCTCCGTCGTGGACGGGTCCGCCGAGGACCAGCGCACCGCGATCCGGTCCGCCACGTCCAGGCCGCTGTTCTTGCGGGCCTCCTGGATCAGCCGGATCGCGTCACGGGCCAGGCCCGCCAGGCGCAGCTCCGGAGTGATCTCCAGGTCCAGCGCGACCGTCGCGCCCGAGTCCGAGGCCACCGACCAGCCCTCGCGCGGGGTCTCCGTGATGATGACCTCCTCCGGAGAGAGGGACACCGTCTCGCCGTCGGCCTCGACCGTCGCCGTGCCCTCGCGCAGGGCCAGCGACAGCTCCGCGGCGTCCGCCTCGGCGACCGCCTTCGCCACCGCCTGGACGCCCTTGCCGAAGCGCTTGCCCAGCGCACGGAAGTTCGCCTTGGCCGTCGTGTCGACCAGGGAGCCGCCGACCTCGGAGAGGGAGGCCAGCGATGAGACGTTCAGCTCCTCCGTGATCTGGGCGTGCAGCTCGGGCGACAGGGCCTCGAAGCCCGCCGCCGCCACTAGCGCGCGGGAGAGCGGCTGGCGGGTCTTCACACCCGACTCCGCACGCGTCGCGCGGCCCAGTTCCACCAGGCGGCGGACCAGCGCCATCCGGGAGGACAGGGTCGGGTCGATGGCGGCGAGGTCGGCCTCGGGCCAGGTCGAGAGATGGACCGACTCCGGGGCGTCCGGTGTGACCGGGGCGATCAGGTCCTGCCAGACCCGCTCCGTGATGAAGGGGGTGAGCGGGGCCATGAGGCGGGTCACCGTCTCGACGACATCGTGCAGGGTGCGCAGCGCCGCCTTGTCGCCCTGCCAGAAGCGGCGGCGCGATCGGCGTACGTACCAGTTGGACAGATCGTCGACGAACGAAGACAGAAGCTTGCCGGCGCGCTGGGTGTCGTACGACTCCAGGGACGAAGTGACCTGGTCCACCAGCGCGTTGAGCTCGCTCAGCAGCCAGCGGTCCAGGACCGTGCGCTCCGCCGGCGCCGGATCCGCCGCGGACGGCGCCCAGTTGGACGTACGGGCGTAAAGCGCCTGGAAGGCCACCGTGTTCCAGTACGTCAGAAGGGTCTTGCGGACCACTTCCTGGATCGTGCCGTGGCCGACCCGGCGGGCGGCCCACGGGGAGCCGCCGGCCGCCATGAACCAGCGGACCGCGTCCGCGCCGTGCTGGTCCATCAGCGGGATGGGCTGAAGGATGTTCCCCAGGTGCTTGGACATCTTGCGGCCGTCCTCGGCGAGGATGTGGCCCAGGCAGACCACGTTCTCGTACGAGGACTTGTCGAAGACCAGCGTGCCCACGGCCATCAGCGTGTAGAACCAGCCGCGCGTCTGGTCGATGGCCTCCGAGATGAACTGCGCCGGGTAGCGCTTCTCGAAGAGCTCCTTGTTCTTGTACGGATAGCCCCACTGCGCGAACGGCATCGAACCCGAGTCGTACCAGGCGTCGATGACCTCGGGAACACGCGTCGCGGTCTCCTGGCAGGTCGGGCACGGGAACGTGACATCGTCGATGAAGGGACGGTGCGGGTCCAGCGCCGACTGGTCCGTGCCGGTCAGCTCGGTCAGCTCGGCGCGCGAGCCGACGCACGTGAGGTGGTTCTCCTCGCAGCGCCAGATCGGCAGCGGCGTCCCCCAGTAGCGGTTCCGCGACAGCGCCCAGTCGATGTTGTTGTTCAGCCAGTCGCCGTACCGGCCGTGCTTGACCGAGTCCGGGAACCAGTTGGTGTTCTCGTTCTCCTCGAGCAGCCGGTCCTTGACGGCGGTGGTGCGGATGTACCAGGACGGCTGCGCGTAGTAGATCAGCGCGGTGTGGCAGCGCCAGCAGTGCGGATAGCTGTGCTCGTACGGGACGTGCCTGAAGAGCAGACCGCGGGACTGCAGATCGTCCACGAGGGTCTCGTCGGCCTTCTTGAAGAAGACGCCGCCGACCAGCGGGACGTCCTCCTCGAAGGTTCCGTCCGGGCGGACCGGATTCACGACCGGCAGGCCGTACGCGCGGCAGACCTTGAGGTCGTCCTCGCCGAAGGCGGGGGACTGGTGGACCAGACCCGTACCGTCCTCGGTCGTCACATACTCGGCATTGACGACGTAGTGCGCTTCCGAAGGGAACTCGACGAGAGCGAAGGGACGGTCGTACGTCCAGCGCTCCATCTCGGCGCCCGTGAAGGACTGCCCGGTGGTCACCCAGCCCTCGCCCAGCGCCTTCTCGAGCAGCGGCTGCGCGACGACGAGCTTCTCCTCGCCGTTCGTCGCGACGACGTACGTGACATCGGGGTGCGCGGCGACGGCGGTGTTGGAGACCAGGGTCCAGGGAGTCGTCGTCCACACGAGGAGGGCCGCTTCGCCGGCCAGCGGGCCGGAAGTCAGCGGGAAGCGCACGAAGACGGACGGGTCCACGACCGTCTCGTAACCCTGCGCCAGCTCATGGTCCGAGAGGCCGGTGCCGCAGCGCGGGCACCAGGGGGCGACGCGGTGGTCCTGGACCAGCAGGCCCTTGTTGAAGATCTCCTTCAGCGACCACCAGACCGACTCGATGTACGACGGGTCCATGGTGCGGTACGCGTCGTCGAGGTCGGTCCAGTAACCCATGCGGGTCGTCAGCTCGGCGAACGCGTCCGTGTGCCGGGTCACCGACTCACGGCACTTGTCGTTGAACTCCGCGATGCCGTACGCCTCGATGTCCTTCTTGCCGGAGAAGCCGAGCTCCTTCTCGACGGCGAGCTCGACCGGCAGACCGTGGCAGTCCCAGCCGGCCTTGCGGGCGACGTGGTAGCCGCGCATGGTGCGGAAGCGCGGGAAGACGTCCTTGAAGACGCGGGCCTCGATGTGGTGTGCGCCGGGCATGCCGTTGGCGGTCGGCGGCCCCTCGTAGAACACCCACTCGGGGCGGCCCTCGGACTGCTCGAGGCTCTTGGCGAAGATCTTGCTCTCGCGCCAGAAGTCGAGCACGGCGTGCTCGAGCGCGGGCAGATCGACCTGGGCGGGCACCGGGCGGTACTGGGGTGGTGTCATCGACGAGCTCCTCCAACGGACAGGGTCTGTTCCGTCGGAGGGACGAGAGCGCGAGCTCCCGCGGTACCACCCTCCTTGGCCCGCCGGCCGTGGCCGGTGAGCCCCCTCATTGGGGTCGCGATGCCGGGTCTAGTCGCCCGCGGTCGTGCTGCGGGCTTTCTTCCGACGGCTCAGGGGTGATCCTTCACCTCGTGCTCGCCCCCGGGCTCTCACCGTCCCCGGGTCGCTCATGGCCGCGTACGAAGCTACTCGTCCCCATCCACGCCTTTCGCTCCGCCCAGTGTACGGGCCCGTACGGCGGGGGGCCGACCGCATTTCCCCGGGTCTTCCCCCGGGTCGCCCGCGGGCCGCGCCGTTGACCCGAATGGCCATACGGGGGCCGGCGGACTCCGGCTCCGCCCGGCCGGCGGATTACCGGGCGGGGAGCTGGGCACAACGGATGCAGGTTCGTCTTGCCCCGGCCGGGGCGGGCCGGACCGGCGGCGTGCCCCGTTTGCCGCGGGGCTGGGGTCGATTTATCGTCCCAGCACGATTCGCGCGCAAGATCACAGTATGTGAAGGGGCCGCGGCATGGTGGCGAAGAAGACTGCCGAGAAGTCGGCGTCCGCACGATCCACCGCCGCTGAGGCGGCGGCCAAGCACACGAGCGGGAAGAACAACGCCGTCGCGAGGAAGGCTGCGGCAGGTACCGGTGAGGGGGCCGCGAAGAAGACCGCGGCGGCGGAGAAAGCGGTGACGAAGAAGGCGTCGGCGGGTAAGGCACCCGCGAAGGAGGCGCCCGCGGAGAAGACGACGTCGGCGAAGAAGGCGACCGGGAAGAAAGCCGCGGCCAGGAAAGCGTCCGCCAGGAAGACGTCCGCCAAGAAGACGTCTGCGAAGAAGACCACCCCCAGCAAGACGACTGCGAAGAAGGCGACTGCCGTGCAGGAGACGGCCGCATCGGTGCCTCAGACAGCGCCGGTGAAGAAGGCACCTGCGAAGAAAGCCGCGGCCAGGAAGGCGGCGCCCGCTGGGGCGACCACCAAGAAGGCCGCCAAGAAGGCCGCACCTGCGGCCAAGGGGGCGGCCCAGGCCGCCGAGCAGACAGGAGCCAGAACGGTGGGAGCGAAGAAGACCGCGGGTGCGGCATCAGCTGCCGGCAAGAGCGCGACAGCGATGCCCACGGCCCGTACAGCGGCCGCGACACCGCCGGAGGAGCTCGCCGTACGGCCCGGCGAGGACCCGTGGACCCCGGAAGAGGTCGCCGAGGCGCGCGCCGAGCTGGAGAGCGAGGTGACTCGGCTGAACAGTGAGCTCACCTCCTCGGAGGCGGCGCTGGCCGGGCTGATGCGGGACTCCGGGGACGGTGCGGGCGACGACGACGCCGACACCGGCACAAAGAACATCACGCGCGAGCACGAGATGTCGCTCGCCGCCAACGCCCGGGAGATGCTGGAGCAGACCGAGCGGGCGCTGCTACGGCTCGACTCGGGGACGTACGGGCTCTGCGAGATCTGCGGCAAGCCGATCGGAAAGGCCCGTATGCAGGCGTTCCCACGCGCCACACTCTGCGTGGAGGACAAGCAGAAGCAGGAGCGGCGGAGCTGACCGCGGGCTGAGACTCCGCATGTGTGTGCCGTACCCTCGTGCTCAGTCAGGCACCTAGGTTGAGGGACTCACGTGGCAGAGGCGGAGCGCATCATCGGTACGCCAGATGTTGACGACGAGGCTGCGGCGCCCGCCGAGCAGCCCAAGGGCAGCCGCAAGATCGCTGTGCTGTTCGGCGTGGCGGTCGTGGCCTACCTGATCGACCTCGTCAGCAAGATGCTCGTGGTGGCCAAGCTGGAGCACCACGAGCCGATCAAGATCATCGGCGATCTGCTGAAGCTCGCGGCGATCCGGAACCCCGGCGCGGCCTTCGGCATGGGCGAGGCCTTCACCGTGATCTTCACCTGCATCGCGGCGACGGTGATCATCGTGATCGCCCGGCTGGCGCGCAAGCTCTACAGCCTGCCCTGGGCGATCGCCCTCGGGCTGCTGCTCGGCGGTGCGCTCGGCAATCTCACCGACCGGATCTTCCGTGCGCCGGGCGTCTTCAAGGGCGCGGTCGTCGACTTCATCGCGCCCGCGCACTTCGCCGTCTTCAACCTCGCCGACTCCGCGATCGTCTGCGGCGGCTTCCTGATTGTGATCCTGTCCTTCAGGGGGCTGGACCCCGACGGGACAGTCCACAAGGACTGACAAGGCATACTCGTCGGGTGAGTACAGTTCCCGAGATCCGCACCCTGCCCGTACCCGATGGCCTTGAGGGCGAGCGCGTCGACGCCGCCATCTCCCGGATGTTCGGGTTCTCCCGTACGAAGGCGGCCGAACTGGCAGCTGCCGGGAAGGTGCAGGTCGACGGTTCGGTCGTCGGAAAGTCAGAGCGTGTGCACGGCGGCGCGTGGCTCGAGGTGGAGATGCCTCAGGCGCCCGCGCCGGTGCAGATCGTGGCCGAGCCGGTCGAGGGCATGGAGATCGTGCACGACGACGACGACATCGTCGTGATCATGAAGCCGGTGGGCGTGGCCGCGCATCCGAGCCCGGGCTGGACCGGGACGACGGTGATCGGCGGTCTTGCGGCGGCCGGGTACCGGATCTCGACGTCGGGCGCGGCGGAGCGGCAGGGGATCGTGCACCGGCTGGACGTCGGCACGTCCGGGCTGATGGTCGTCGCCAAGTCGGAGCGGGCGTACACGCTGCTGAAGGCGCAGTTCCGGGACCGGGTCGTGGACAAGCGGTACCACGCGCTGGTGCAGGGGCACCCGGACCCGATGAGCGGGACGATCGACGCGCCGATCGGCCGGCACCCGAACCACGACTACAAGTGGGCGGTCACGGCGGAGGGCAAGCCGTCGGTGACGCACTATGACCTGATCGAGGCGTACCGGGCGGCGTCGCTGCTGGACATCAAGCTGGAGACGGGGCGTACGCACCAGATCCGGGTGCACATGGCGGCGCACAAGCACCCCTGCGTGGGCGATCTGACCTACGGCGCGGACCCGACGCTGGCGAAGCGGCTGGGACTGAGCAGGCAGTGGCTGCACGCGGTGCGGCTCGGCTTCGAGCACCCGTCGGACGGGCAGTGGGTCGAGTTCGGGAGCACGTACCCGGACGATCTGCAGGAGGCGCTGGACAAGATCGCGGCGGAGAGCGCGTGAGCGTTTTCCTGGTGCGGGAGGCGGTCGGCCCGGCCGACCGTGAGGCGTGTTTCGCGGTCCGGAAAGAGGTCTTCGTCGTCGAGCAGGGGGTGCCGGAGGAGATCGAGTACGACGCGTTCGACGCGGAGGACGCGGCCACGGTGCATGTCCTCGCGGTCGGCGCGGACGGGGTCTCGCTGGGCACGGGCCGCCTGCTGCACGGCCCGGCCGCGGCGGGCAGGACCGGCGGCGACGATTCGGTGGGCTCGCTGGGCCGGCTCGCGGTGAACAAGGCGGCGCGGGGACTCGGCGTGGGCGTGGCGCTGGTGCGGGGCATCGAGGAGGCGGCGCGGGAGCGCGGGCTGGCGTCGGTGGACCTGCATGCGCAGACGCAGGCGGTGGGGTTCTACGAGCGGCTGGGGTATCTGGCCTACGGGGCGGAGTTCTTGGACGCGGGGATCGGGCATCGGGCGATGCGGCGGGCGCTGTAACTGAGGCCGTTGCTCCCCTGGCCCGCCCCTTCCCGTTGTGTCGATGTGCGGCTCCGCCGCTGGTGGGGGCAGACCCCTCTGGGTGCCCCGCCCTTCAGCGCGGTAGGCCCCAGCGCGTCCAGGTGCCCAGCGGTGGGACCTCTCTCGGTGGGGACGGGTGCGTGTCCTTCGTCGTGATCACCGCCGTTGCGTGGCGCGGGAGTTGGATGGCTGCGCGAGTCGGTGTGAGGGCCCGCCAGGGCAGGGGACGGTCGTGTTCGTCGCGGACCGAGAGCATGCCCTTCATTCCGTGGTCCACCACCAGCGGTGCGCCCGATTCGCTGTGGATGCGGATCCAGCGGGTCGCGCCGGCCGCGCGGTCCGCGTCGATCAGGAACGCGCCCTGGGTGCGGAGGTTCGCGATCGAGGCGTCGGGCCAGCGTGTGGAGACCGACGGGAAGACCTTGACCACGCCCTCGTGGCTCTGGACCACCATGTCCAGCATGGACTGTGCGCCGGTCAGCGGGCTCTCCAGGGCGAAGTTATTGCCCTCGCGGTACATGGTGTTGACCGTCATCCGGCAGTTGTCGACGACGCCGAGGTCGGTGAAGAAGGTCAGCGAGTCCAACGCCTTCTCCGGGGCGTCCATCACCGAGTACATCGAGGACGCGACCGCGTAGCTGTAGCCGTGCCAGCGCTGCTGCATGTTCACCCAGTGGTCCACGCTGCGCCGCATCACGTCCCGGTCGCCCGCACGGTCCCAGCTCCGTTCGCGCAGCGGATAGAGCCACAGCAGATGGGAGTGGTGCCGGTGCGAGTCGGCGAGCGGGACGTCCTTGCCGATCATGACTCCGGCCGCCGGATCCTCCGCGTACGGCGTCAGACGCGCCCCGATGTCGCGCCAGCGCGGCGCGCGCGGATCGTCGATGTGCAGCAGTCGGGCCGACTCCAGCAGTGTGCGTACGCCCCAGCGGATGAGCGAGAGATCGTACGTACAGTCCGCGGCGTCCGCGTACTCGGGCGAGCGGGTCTTCAGCAGATGCAGCCGGCCGTCGCCGCCCTCGTGCAGGAAGTGGTCGTAGAAATGGATCGCCTTGGCGAGGATCGGGAACACGACGTCGCGCAGGATCGCGCGGTCCATGGAGTGGCGGTAGGCGAGCCAGACATTGTGCAGGGCCCAGGTCAGATTGCCGAAGTTGTCGGAGATCCGGCCCGAGCCGGGGATGCCGACGTCGTATGTGTCACCCGCGCGCAGCTGCCAGTCCGATGGGTGGCCCAGTGCGTAGCCCTTGCCGTCCCGGTAGTCCACGGGCACGGACAGCGGCAGATTCTGCTCGAAGCGGCGGAACGCGCCCGTCACCGAATCGAGTTCGGGGTGGTTGGAGCCATGGATCGGAGCCATGCCGATCTGGACGTTGAGGTTCCACCAGACCGCCGTCCAGTTGTTGCCGACCTCCGGGAACCACGGGCCCCACTCGGAGATCGTCGGACCGTCGGCGCGGGTGGCCGAGGCCAGTTTGTAGAGCTGGATGAGGTAGAAGGCCTGGAGGCGTTTGTCGGGTACGGAGAGGAAGCTGCGCCGGTAGTAGCGGTGCCACCAGTCGCGGTGACGGGCGATCAGGTGGCCGGTGTCGGTGGCGAGGGTGCGTTCGACGTTACGTATCGCCTGGTCCGTCGCCTCGGACAGCCGGCCGGGGAACCGGTACACCAGATGCGCGGCGAGCAGCCGGCCGGTGCCCGCGCGCCGTTCGCGCCAGGCCGTCGTCCAGCCGCCGCCCGCGAGCAGCGGCTGCTCGACATAGCCGTCGCCGACAACCGGGTCCGGGTTCGGGGTGTACTCGGCGGGCTTGCCGCTCGTGCGCGTGGTGGCCGCCTGCAGCCACTGGAAGGACCACGCGGCCTCCTCCTCGCCGGCGCTCGGCCGGGTCGAGACCAACAGTGCCGAGGTCTCGCTGTGGACGAGGGCGGAGAAGGTGACGCTGCCGCGAGTGGTGGTGATGGTGCCGCGCAATTCGGCGTCGTACAGCTCAAGGGTCCAGTCGACGGCCGTGATCCCGCCGGCGAAAGTGAGGGTGAAATAGCCGATGGGCAGGCGGGAGTAGCCGATGCCGCCGCGCCACTGGCCGCGCTGGTCCTGGACCTCGGAGTGGCTGAGCATCAGCTTCAGGGTGTTCGCCGTCCTGCCGGCGTAGAGCTGGGCGCCGAGGCGGCCGTTGGCGAAGAAGGGGCCTTCCTGCCAGGACGTGGGGAGCCTGCGCCAGACCATGGCGGCCGCCCTGACCGTCTCCTCGTACGGGTCGGCCTCCGCGGAGGAGTTGCGGTGGGGCGCGGATGCGGATGCGGGCGCGGCCCAGGCAGTGGGGGACGCCGCCAGCCAGAGAGCGGTGCCGGCCGCGGAACCGAGTACGTCACGTCGTCTCATGCCCGCATGGTGCCCGTGCCCCAGCAGAACCGGAAGGCCTCTCGCGTCACTAAACATCCGATGGCTGTTCAGGATGGTGAATCAGAGATCTTTGCCATAGGGGATGTTGGGAAGGTTGAGGTGCTTTGCGTGGCAGGCTTGAGGATCTGATCGTCGAGGTTTCCCACCGCCGGAGGGCACACCGTGGACCAATTGGCGCTGCTGTTCGCGCTGTTGCTGGGGGCCGTGGTGACGGTGCCGCTGGGCGAGCGTCTCGGCCTGCCCGCGCCCGTGCTGATGACACTGGCCGGGATCGGCCTGGCCTTTGTGCCGATCGTGCCGAACGTCGACCTGCCGCCGGATCTCATCCTTCCGCTCTTGCTGCCGCCGCTGCTGTACGCCTCGGTACAGCGCACCTCCTGGCGGCAGTTCACGGCCAACATCCGGCCGATCCTGCTGCTCGCGGTCGCTCTGGTGTTTGTGACGACGGCGGCGGTGGCGGCCGTCGCCAACGCGATCGTGCCGGGGCTGCCGATCGCCGCGGCGGTCGCGCTCGGCGCGCTCGTCGCGCCGCCGGACCCGGTCGCCGCGACCGCCGTCGCCGGGTCGCTCGGACTGCCACGGCGGCTGACCTCCATCCTGGAGGGCGAGGGGCTCTTCAACGACGTCACGGCCATCGTGCTCTACCACGTGGCGATCGCCGCCGCGGTGAGCGGGACGTTCTCCTGGCCGGCCGCGGTGGGGGAGCTGGTGCTCTCGGGCGTGGTGGCCGTGGCGGTGGGGCTCGCCCTCGGCTGGCTCTCCAACAAGCTGATGAGCATGCTCGGCGACGCCACACTGCAGATCGGCCTCTCGCTGATGGTGCCGTTCGTCAGCTATGTGCTCGCGGAGGAGCTGAAGGGGTCGGGCGTGCTCGCCGTCCTCACCACCGCGCTCTTCCTGGCCGAGCACACCGCCGACGCCGACGACGTGATGGGGCGGCTGGCCGGAAACACCTTCTGGCAGGTCGTCGACATGCTGGTGACCGGAGTCGCGTTCGGTCTCATCGGACTTGAACTGCACCATGTCTTCGGCACGGCCAACGGGCGCGAGGCGCAGATGCTGGAGTGGGGCGCGGTGATCGTCGCGGTCGTCGTGGTGGTACGGCTGCTGTGGCTGATGCCTGCGACCTGGCTCGCCAAAAGACTGCACAACCTGCGGGACTACAACGAGGAAATCCCCGTGAGCTGGCGGGAGACCGTCGTCATGTGGTGGTCGGGGATGCGCGGCGTGGCATCGGTCGCGCTGGCGCTCGCCATTCCACGGAAGACGGACAGCGGGGCGGACTTTCCGGCGCGGGACGAGATCATCTTCATCGCGTTCGCGGTCATCCTGGCCACGCTCGTTCTCCAGGGGCTGACGCTGCCAGGGCTGGTACGGCGGCTCGGCGTACGCGCGGACGCGGACGCCGAGCGGGAACTGGAGCGGAGCCTGGCCCGCCGCGCGGCGAAGGCGGCCAAGCACCGGCTGCGGGAGATCGAGGCGGTGGAGGAACTGCCGGAGGACATCAGCGATCGGCTGCTGCGCGGGGCGTACGACATGGGGGCGAGGATCAGCCCGGACATCGTCGACGACGAGCGGCGCGAGTGGTTCGCGAAGCGGGAGGAACGCCTCAGGACAGTGCAGCGGATCCAGCGGGAGATGATGTCGGCGGCGCGCCACGAGGTGCTCTCGGCCCGCAATGAACCGGGCGCGAACCCGGAGGTGGTGGACCGGGTCCTGCGACACCTGGACGTACGCAGCATGCGGTGACGGGGTGGTCGCGGCTCGCGGTGCGGTGCGTGGCGGTGCGTGGCGGTGCGTGGCGGTGCGTGGCGGTGCCTCGCGGTACATGGCGGTGCCTCGCGGTACATGGCGGCGACCGGACGTCAGCCCCGGCCCGTCCGCGGCTGCGTTTCCCCGTCGTGGTCTCCGTCGCCCTGCTCGGGCAGGTCCACACCTGGTGCGGGCTCCGCGCCCGCCGGCCACGATCCGTCCGGCGGCAGCACACCCGGCGACGTCGCGATCCGCGGCAGCGCGTACGGATGCTTCTCGGACAGCCACGCGATCATCTGCTCCCGTACGGCACACCGTGCCGTCCAGATGTCGTCGGCGTCCTTGGCCGTGACCACCGCCCGTACCTGCATCGTGGTGGGCGTGGTGTCCGTCACCGCCAGGCTCCAGTCCCGGCCGTCCCACGCCTCGCACTCCCGCAGAATGTCCTGCAGCTTCTCGCGCATCAGGGCGACCGGCGCCGAGTGGTCCAGATGGAAGAAGACCGTTCCGGTCATCTGCGCCCCGCCTCGCGACCAGTTCTCGAAGGGCTTGCTGGTGAAGTACGACACCGGCATGGTGATCCGCCGCTCGTCCCAGGTCCGCACCGCCAGAAACGTCAGCGTGACCTCCTCGATCACACCCCACTCGCCGTCCACGACCACCGTGTCGCCGATCCGCACCATGTCGCCGAAAGCGATCTGGAAACCGGCGAAGAGATTGCCGAGCGTGGACTGCGCGGCGACACCGGCGACTATGCCGATGATGCCCGCGGAGGCCAGCATCGAGGCGCCGACCTTCTCCATACCGGGGAAGGTCAGCAGCATCGCGGCGACCGCCACCACCACGACGACCGCGATGACGATCCGCATGATCAGCGTGACCTGCGTTCGCACCCGGCGTACCCGGGCCGGATCGCGGGTCGACGACGCGTAGCGGGCGTACGAGGACTCCACGGCGGCGGAGACCATCCGTACCACCAGCCAGGAGCCGGCACTGATCAGCACCAGCGACAGGGCATGTCCGATGCCGGCTTCGTACTCCTCGATGAGCTGCCACTTCGTCTCGCGGTAGGTCCCTCTCAGCAGGGCGGTGAGCAGGACGACCTGGAGGGGCAGCCGGCAGCGGCGCAGCAGCCCCCACAGGGGGGTCTCGGGGTGGCGGGCGTCCACGCGGCGCAGCAGCAGGTCGACGGCCCAGCCGAGCAGCAGGGTGAGCACGACCGAGCCACCGACCACGGTCAACGGGCGCAATGCGTTCTCCATGACTTCGATTGACTCCGACAGCAACTGGCAGGATGGCCGAATGAACATCATGCTCTTTCATTCGGTCTACGGTCTGCGTCCGGCCGTGCACGCGGCAGCCGAGCGGCTGCGCGCCGCCGGACACCAGGTTCGCGTGCCCGACCTCTTCGAGGGACAAACCGTCGAGACCGTCGAGCAGGGCAGGGAGCTCAAGGACAAGATCGGCCAGGAGGAGCTGCTGCGCCGCGCGATCCTGGCCGCCGCGCCCCACTCCGACGAGGGGCTGGTGTACGCGGGCTTCTCCCTCGGTGGCTCGATCGCGCAGAACCTCGCGCTGGGCGACGAGAAGGCCCGGGGGCTGCTGCTGATGCACGGCACGTCCGACATCGCGGAGGGTGCGAGCGTGGACGAGCTGCCCGTACAGCTGCATGTCGCGGACCCCGACCCGTTCGAGCCGCACGACTGGCTGAGCGCCTGGTATCTGCAGATGCAGCGGGCGGGCGCGGATGTGGAGATCTACCGCTATCCGGGGGCCGGGCATCTGTACACCGACCCCGATCTGCCGGACTACGACGAGGAGTCGGCCGAGCGGACCTGGCGGATCGCGCTGGGGTTCCTGGAGACGCTCCAGCAGGACCAGTGAACGGCTGCCCGCCGCGGGTGCGGCGGGCAGCGTGGCGTCAGCCCGCCCGGTAGGCGGTCCAGCTGTCCTTCATCCGCTGCACCTGACCCGCGGTGAACTGGTACATGCACGGGTCGTAGGTGTAATCCATGAAGTTGTGGATCGGGTCCACGCCGGTCTTGTTGGTGCAGCTGTCACGGCCGGTCGGGCAGGCGGTCGCGGCGGTCTTCTCGGCCGGGGTGTCCGAGACATAGTCGCCGCTGCCGGTGCAGCCGCCCTGGAAGGTGTGGTACAGCCCCATCCAGTGGCCGATTTCGTGGGTGGCGGTGTCGCCCTCGTTGTAGTTGGTCGCGGAACCGCCGGGCAGCGAGGTGTCGAGGACCACCACACCGTCGTCGGACGCGTCGGAGGCATACGAGGAGGGGAAGGTGGCCCAGCCGAGCAGGCCGTCACCGAGGCTGGCGGTGTAGAAGTTGAGCGCGCCGGCGCCGCCCTTGCGCAGCTGCGACTTCATGGCCGTCTCGGCGGAGGAGTCCGGCTGGATGCCGTTGTACCAGGTGGCGTTGTCCGTGTAGTCCGTGCCGGCCAGCGAGAACTGGAAGCTCGAGTTGGTGTTGCCGGTGCCCTGGCCTGCGTAGGCCGTGTTGAGGACCGAGATCTGCTTGGCGATGTCGGTGGCGGTGAGCTTGCCGGTCGAACCGCTGTGGATGACGTGGAAGTAGACCGGAATGGTGGTCGCGGCGGCGACCGACAGTCTGCGGCCGTCGGTCCGGGCCGCCTCGACTCTCTTCTTCAGATCCGCGTCCATGGCCTTGGCCTTGGCGGCGGTGACCTCATTGGGCTCGTGGGCCTGGACGCCGCCGATGGGGCGGGCCTTGCGGGCGGCGGCGCTCGTGCCGGTGTCCTCGGCACACTCGTCGGAGGCGTTGGACACGTTGGAGACGGCCTTGGCGGCGGGTGCCTTGGTGGCGGCGATCCCCGTGGGGGCGGAGAGCGGCGAGAGGGCCAGGGTTCCGGCCATGATTGCTGTACCGAGTACGCGGTTACGCAAAAGCGGCGATATTCGGGCAAGAGTCCGCACGGTGTCTCCTCGCGTGGGGGTGGGGGAGTGGCCTTTTTCTGGCCACCGCGGGGAGATTACGGGTGCATGACAGGGCTTGATGAGAGGCGATCAAGCCCAATCAACCCGCGTAGAACTGCGGACAACCGGGATAAACGCCCGCGCCCTGTTCGGGGGTTGAGATCCTCACGTAACAAGTGGGGCTACAGAGACGGGTGGTGTGTCCGCTTTCAAGCCACGGATCACACCACCCGTCGTCTCGATGTGATCACTGGTTAACACATCGCGGAGTGGCTGAAATTCGGCGTCAGCGCACCGGCTGGTTCACCCGCTCGACCTTCTGCGTCCCGCTGAGCGTCCGGTAGGAGCGAGCCCACTTCGAGGTCGCGTCCTGCTTCGTCTTGTCGGACAGGACGTAGTAGTCCATCTGCGAGCGCTCGGCGGTGACGTCGAGGACGCCGTAGCCGTGGTTGTCCATGTCGATCCACTTCACATGGCGGTTGGCCGCCTTGACGGCGGCGGAGGCCACCAACGAGACCGTGCCCGGCGCGACATGGAGGATGTCGTCCAGGTTGTCGGAGGTCACCGACGTCACCACGAACTCGGTCGCGGCGGACTCCGAGAAGGGATACGTCGCGGCCTTGACCGGGACGTCGTTGGCCCAGGCCATGTGGATGTCGCCGGTGAGGAAGACGGTGTTCTCGATGCCGCGCTGCGTCAGATGCGCGAGCAGTTCCTTGCGGTCGTCCGTGTAGCCGTCCCACTGGTCGACGTTGACCGCGAGGCCCTCCTTGGGCAGGCCGAGCAACTCCGCTATCGGCTCCAGCAGATGGGCCGGTACGGAGCCGAAGGCGACCGGCGAGATCATCACCGAGGTGCCGACCAGCTTCCATGCCGCGTCGGATCCGGCCAGGCCGGACTTCAGCCAGTCCAGCTGGGCGCGGCCGGTGATCGTACGCTCCGGGTCGTCCACGCTGCCGTTGCCGACCTTCGTCTGCTGCGAGCGGAAGGACCGCAGATCGAGCAGGTGCAGATCGGCGAGCTTGCCGAAGCGCAGCCGGCGGTAGACGGTGCCCTCGGTGGAGGCACGTACGGGCATCCACTCGAAGTAGGCCTGGCGGGCGGCGGCGGCGCGGGCCGCCCACTCGCCCTCGGTGCCCGGGGTGTGGTTCTCCGCGCCGCCCGACCAGGCGTCGTTCGCGAACTCGTGGTCGTCCCAGATCGCGATCACCGGATGCGCGGCGTGCAGCGTCTGCAGGTCGGTGTCCGTCTTGTACGTGGCGTGGCGGGTGCGGTAATCGGCGAGTGTGGTGATCTCGTTCTTCGGCGAGTGCTGCCGTACGACGTACTTCGGCTCCGGGTAGCCGCCGGTGGCGTACTCGTAGATGTAGTCGCCGAGATGGAGGATCGCGTCGAGGTCGGCACGGGCGGCCAGATGCCGGTACGCGGAGAAGTAACCGGACTCCCAGTTGGCGCAGGAGACCACACCGAAGCGGACACCGGGTGTGGCGGCGTCGGTGGCCGGGGCGGTGCGGGTGCGGCCGACGGGGGAGAGGGCGGTACCGGCGGTGAAGCGGAAGTAATAGGCGGTCGCCTGGCGCAGGCCCCTTACGTCAACCTTGACGGTGTGGTCGGAGGCGGCCTTCGAGGTGGTGGTGCCGCGGGCGACGACACGGGTGAATCCCTTGTCCTCGGCGACCTCCCAACCCACCGCGGTGTCCGGGCCCTTGCCCGAGCCGGGCACGGCATCGGGGGTGGGCGTGATGCGTGTCCACAGCAGCACGCCGTCGGGCAGCGGGTCGCCGGAGGCCAGGCCGTGCAGGAAGGCGGGGGCCTCCTGGGCGGAGGCGGCGTTTGCGGAGGTGGCGGCCGCGAGGGCGGGAGCGGCGACGGCAGCGGTGGCGGCGACGGCCTTGACGACCGTGCGGCGGCTGGGAGTTGAGGAGAGTCGACTGGTCACGGCCGATCAGACTACTGATCGGTAAGGCGAATGGGTGAGCGAACGGGGAAAGTTCGCCGGGTGATGGGGAACGGTCTACCGGGGTGTTGCTTGTGGGTCGGGTGGGGGCGTGGTGGTAACCGGGCGGAATTGGGCGAAGGGGGGTGTTCCCCCCACTCCGCCCCTTCCCTGAACTGAGGGCGAGCCCCCCCAAAAAAGAGGTGGGGTGTGGGGGCTGCCCCCCACACCCCACGCTCGCGCCGTCAGGTCGTCAGGTCGTCAGGCCTTCAGCGCCTTGGTGATCGCCGCGTTGAACTGTTCCACCGTCATCGGCGGGTTCTTGCTGCCCTGCGCCGTGACCGTCTTGCCGTCCATCTTCAGCGTCGGCGTGCCCGTGACCCCGCTCTTGCTGAACGCGTCCGTCATCTTCATCGCCCAGCCGTCGAACGTCCCGTCCTCCACGTTCTTCTTGAACTCGCTGTTGCCCTTCAGCGCCGGCACGGTGTCCGCGATCTCGAGCAGGTACGAGTCCTTGGAGAACTTGTCGTCCGTCTCGTTCGGGTGGAACTTCGCCGAGTACAGCGCGGTCTTGTACTCGGCGAACGCCTCCGGGCTCACATTCAGCGCCGCGCCCAGCGCGCTCAGCGCGTTCTTCGAGCCCTGGCCGTTGATGGACTTCTCGCCGTCGATGAACGTGGCGCCGATGTACTTGATCTTGTACTTGCCGGCGTCGACGTCCTTCTTCACCGTCGCGCCCACCGTCTGCTCGAAGCTCGCGCAGACCGGGCAGCGCGAGTCCTCGTACAGCTCCAGGGTCTTCTTCGCGGTCGGCTTGCCGATGACGACGGTCGTCCCGTTCTCGCCCTCGGTGTTCTTCGGCGCGGTGACGTTCTTCTCGTCCTTCACCGACTCCCAGTGGGTCGGCTTGTTGGCCTGCATGATCGCGTAACCGATGCCACCCGCGATCGCGAGAACCACGACCGTCGAACCGATGACGATCAGCTGCCGGCGGGTCTTGTCCTTCTTGGCCTGGCGCTCACGCTCCTGGCGCAGCCGCTCGCGGGCCGCCGCCTTGTTGGCCTGGCTGTTGCGTGCACTCATGCTGATTCACTCCGTGTGATGTCGTATCAGGAGATACGGAAAATGGGGACTGCGGGCTCAACCGAAAACTGCGGCCGAGCGCGGCGGTCCTCGCCGTCCGACGGAGTGCACCAGCAGACACGTGCGGGAGGTACGGGGCCGGCGGGGCGCGGGGCGCGCTCCGCGGCCCACCGAACGGTGGGCCGTGCCCACCGCGATGACCGCGAGCAGCAGCGGCCGGAACGCGAACGCGCCGACCGCCCGCACCAGTGCGGCCAGCGCCGACTCGCCGCGCCGCAGCCAGGCCGCGGCGAGCAGCCCGAGCGACACATGCGCGGCGAGCAGCAGCCAGGGCAGGGCAGGGTCCGTGGAGTGCAGCAGAGTTGCCGCGCCCCGCTCGGGGACGGCCACCCCGGGCAGCGCCGTGCCGACACGGCCGCCGCACAGCACATCGAAGCCGACCGAGCGCAGCGAACCGGCGACCGGTCCGCCGCCTGGGCCGTAACAGACGTCCTGACCGGTGGTGAAGACGGTGTCGGCGGCCAGCTCCAGCGGAACGAGCAGACCCGCGATCCGCCAGAAGCCGCGCTCCCGACGCGACAGCGCGTACGCCACGGCGAAGACACCCGCCGCGAGTCCGGCGACGGTCGTCAGCGGAAGCGGGACCCGCGACAGCAGGACATGGGAGGCAGCGGACAGCGTCACGACCAGTGCCGTGAAGATCGCTGCCCGCAGCCCCCTGAGCCGCGCCTCGCTCATGTCCATCACCGGGGAGTGTCCCATGCGTCTCTATAAGCGATACCTAAGGATCCTGCCCGGCTCCCGGCCCGGCTCCGGCCGACCCTAGAGACCCGGAATCCTTCCGTTACGGAAGAGGTCCACGAAGATCTGGTGGTCCGCCCGCGCCCGCGTGCCGTAGCAGTGCGCGAACTCCACCAGCAGCTCGCCGAAGCTGTCCTCGTCGGCCGCGATCGCCGCGTCGATGGCCCGCTCCGTGGAGAACGGCACCAACGAGTGACCGCTCTCGTAGTCCGCCGCGCCGTGCATCGTGGCCGTCGCCCGGCCGAGGTCGGCGACGACCGCCGCGATCTCCTCCGGATCGTCGATGTCCGACCAGTCCAGATCCACCGCGTACGGCGAGACCTCGGCCACCAGCTGGCCCGAGCCGTCCAGCTCGGTCCAGCCCAGCCACGGGTCGGCGTGGTCCTGGAGCGCGCGCTGCGAGATCACCGTGCGGTGACCCTCGTGCTGGAAGTAGTCACGCACGGCGGCGTCGGTGATGTGCCGGGAGACCGCCGGGGTCTGCGCCTGCTTCATATAGATCACGACATCGTTCTCGAGGGCGTCGCTGTTGCCCTCGAGCAGGATGTTGTACGAGGGCAGGCCGGCCGAGCCGATGCCGATGCCACGCCGTCCCACGACGTCCTTGACCCGGTACGAGTCGGGCCTGGTCAGGCTGGATTCGGGCAGGGTCTCCAGATAGCCGTCGAAGGCGGCGAGCACCTTGTAGCGGGTGGCCGCGTCCAGCTCGATGGAGCCGCCGCCGGGCGCGAAGCGCCGCTCGAAGTCACGGATCTCGGTCATCGAGTCCAGCAGCGAGAAGCGGGTGAGCGAGCGGGCGTCGCGCAGCGCCTCGAGGAGCGGGCCCTCGGCGGTGTCCAGCGTGAAGGGCGGCACCTCGTCGTTCTTGGCGCCGGTGGCCAGGGCGTGGATGCGCTCCCGGTAGGCCGCGGCGTAGATCCGCACCAGCTCGGTGATCTGGTCGTCGCTGAGCGCCTTGGTGTAGCCGATCAGCGCCAGCGAGGCGGACAGCCGCTTCAGGTCCCAGGTGAAGGGGCCGACGTACGCCTCGTCGAAGTCATTGACGTTGAAGATCAGTCGGCCGTTGGCGTCCATGTACGTGCCGAAGTTCTCGGCGTGCAGATCGCCGTGGATCCACACCCGGCCGGTGCGGTCGTCGAGGAACGGCCCGCCGTGCTGCTCCCGCTCCAGGTCGTTGTAGAACAGGCAGGCCGTGCCCCGGTAGAAGGCGAAGGCCGAGGCGGCCATCTTCCGGAACTTCACCCGGAACGCGGCCGGGTCGGCGGCCAGAAGCTCGCCGAACGCGGTGTCGAAAACGGTGAGAATCTGCTCGCCGCGCTCTTCAGCTGTGACCTCGGCGGGTCGCGGTACCGACATCGCTGGGTGCCTCCTGGTGCATGACAAATGGGGCGGGCAGTTCCGCCCCTTCAACGGACGAAGGTACTCGGGAGTGCCCGCCGACTGTCAGCGCGGAGACGTAGACTTCCACGCTGTCCCCCCAGACTGCCCGCAGCCTGCCGCCCACCGTTCTCCGGAGGCATTCCGCCGTGACCAAGCCGCCTTTCACGCACCTTCACGTCCACACCCAGTACTCCCTGCTGGACGGTGCCGCGCGGCTCAAGGACATGTTCGATGCCTGCAACGAGATGGGCATGTCGCACATCGCCATGACCGACCATGGCAACCTCCACGGCGCGTACGACTTCTTCCATCAGGCCAAGAAGGCGGGCGTCACACCGATCATCGGCATCGAGGCGTACGTCGCCCCCGAGTCCCGGCGGAACAAGCGGAAGATCCAGTGGGGCCAGCCGCACCAGAAGCGGGACGACGTCTCCGGTTCCGGTGGCTACACCCACAAGACGATCTGGGCGGCCAACAGGACCGGTCTGCACAACCTCTTCCGGCTCTCCTCCGACGCGTACGCCGAGGGCTGGCTGCAGAAGTGGCCGCGGATGGACAAGGAGACCATCGCCCAGTGGTCGGAGGGGCTCGTCGCCTCCACCGGCTGCCCCTCCGGCGAGCTCCAGACGCGGCTGCGCCTCGGCCAGTTCGACGAGGCGCTCAAGGCGGCCTCCGAGTACCAGGACATCTTCGGCAAGGACAAGTACTTCCTGGAGCTGATGGACCACGGCATCGAGATCGAGCGCCGGGTCCGCGACGGCCTCCTGGAGATCGGCAAGAAGCTCGGCATCCCGCCGATCGTCACCAACGACTCGCACTACACCTACGCGCACGAGGCCGGCGCCCACGACGCCCTGCTCTGCATCCAGACCGGCAAGAACCTCTCCGATCCGGACCGCTTCCGCTTCGACGGCACCGGCTACTACCTGAAGTCCACGGACGAGATGTACGCAGTGGACTCCTCGGACGCCTGGCAGGAGGGGTGCGCCAACACCCTCCTGGTCGCGCAACAGATTGACACCGAGGGCTGGTTCGAAGAGCGCAACCTGATGCCGAAGTTCGAGGTGCCCGAGGGCTACACCGAGGTGACCTGGTTCCGCGAGGAGACCATGCGCGGCATGGCCCGGCGCTACCCCGGCGGCATCCCGGACGACCGGCTCAAGCAGGTCGAGTACGAGATGGGCATCATCATCGACATGGGCTTCCCGGGGTACTTCCTCGTGGTCGCCGACTTCATCATGTGGGCCAAGAACAACGGCATCGCGGTGGGCCCGGGCCGAGGCTCCGCGGCCGGCTCGATCGTCGCGTACGCCATGGGCATCACCGACCTCGACCCGATCGAGCACGGCCTGATCTTCGAGCGCTTCCTCAACCCCGAGCGCATCTCCATGCCCGATGTCGACATCGACTTCGACGAGCGCAGGCGCGGTGAGGTGATCAGGTACGTCACCGAGAAGTACGGCGCCGACAAGGTCGCCATGATCGGTACGTACGGCAAGATCAAGGCAAAGAACGCCATCAAGGACTCCGCGCGAGTGCTCGGCTACCCGTACGCGATGGGCGACCGGCTCACCAAGGCGATGCCCGCCGACGTCCTCGGCAAGGGCATCGACCTCAACGGCATCACCGACCCGAAGCACCCGCGCTTCAGCGAGGCCGGCGAGATCCGCGGGATGTACGAGAACGAGCCGGACGTGAAGAAGGTCATCGACACCGCCAAGGGCGTCGAGGGCCTGGTCCGGCAGATGGGCGTGCACGCGGCCGGCGTGATCATGTCCAGCGAGACGATCACCGACCATGTCCCGGTCTGGGTCAGGCACAGCGACGGCGTGACCATCACGCAGTGGGACTACCCGAGCTGTGAGTCGCTCGGCCTGCTGAAGATGGACTTCCTGGGCCTGCGGAACCTGACCATCATGGACGACGCCGTCAAGATGGTGAAGGCGAACAAGGGCGTCGAGCTCGACCTGCTCGCTCTCCCGCTGGACGACCCCACGACGTACGAACTGCTCTGCCGCGGTGACACGCTCGGCGTCTTCCAGTTCGACGGCGGCCCGATGCGTTCGCTGCTGCGGCTGATGAAGCCCGACAACTTCGAGGACATTTCCGCCGTTTCGGCCCTGTACCGGCCAGGCCCGATGGGCATGAACTCCCATACGAACTACGCGCTGCGCAAGAACGGGCAGCAGGAGATCACGCCGATCCACCCGGAGCTGGAGGAGCCGCTCAAGGAGGTCCTCGGCCTCACCTACGGCCTGATCGTCTATCAGGAGCAGGTGCAGAAGGCCGCCCAGATCATCGCCGGGTACTCACTCGGCGAGGCCGACATCCTCCGCCGCGTGATGGGCAAGAAGAAGGCCGACGAGCTGGCGAAGAACTTCGTCCTCTTCCAGGCCGGTGCCAAGAAGAACGGCTTCAGCGACCAGGCCATCCAGGCGCTGTGGGACGTGCTGGTCCCCTTCGCCGGATACGCCTTCAACAAGGCGCACTCCTCCGCGTACGGGCTGGTCACCTACTGGACCGCATATCTCAAGGCCAACTACCCGGCCGAGTACATGGCCGCGCTGCTCACCTCGGTCAAGGACGACAAGGACAAGTCCGCCGTCTATCTGAACGAGTGCCGCCGCATGGGCATCAAGGTGCTGCCGCCCAATGTGAACGAGTCGCAGTCCAACTTCGCGGCCCAGGGCGACGATGTGATCCTTTTCGGTCTCTCCGCCGTGCGGAACGTCGGCACGAACGTCGTCGACTCGATCATCCGCTGCCGTAAGTCGAAGGGGAAGTACGCGACCTTCCCGGACTTCCTCGACAAGGTCGAGGCGGTCGTGTGCAACAAGCGGACCGTCGAATCGCTCATCAAGGCCGGCGCCTTCGACGAGATGGGCCACACCCGTAAGGGGCTGGTCGCGCACCACGAGCCGATGATCGACAACGTGGTCGCGGTCAAGCGCAAGGAGGCCGAGGGCCAGTTCGACCTCTTCGGCGGGATGGGCGAGGAGGACAGCACCGAGCCGGGCTTCGGGCTCGACGTCGAGTTCTCCGACATCGAATGGGACAAGTCGTATCTGCTCGCGCAGGAGCGCGAGATGCTCGGTCTCTACGTCTCCGACCATCCGCTCTTCGGTATCGAACACGTCCTGAGCGACAAGACGGACGCGGCGATCTCCCAGCTCACCGGCGGTGAACATGCGGACGGCGCGGTCGTCACCATCGGTGGCATCATCTCCGGCCTGCAGCGGAAGATGACCAAGCAGGGCAACGCCTGGGCGATCGCCACCGTCGAGGATCTGGCCGGCTCCATCGAGTGCATGTTCTTCCCGGCGACGTACCAACTGGTGTCGACACAGCTCGTCGAGGACACCGTGGTGTTCGTCAAGGGGCGGCTCGACAAGCGCGAGGACATCCCGCGCCTCGTCGCCATGGAAATGCAGGTCCCTGACATCTCCTCGGCAGGCACCAACGCCCCGGTGGTCGTCACCATCCCGACGGTGAAGGTCACCCCGCCGATGATCAGCAGGCTCGGTGAGATCCTCAGCCATCACAAGGGCAACACCGAGGTGAGGATCAAGCTGCAGGGCCCCCGCAAGACCACGGTGCTCCGGCTCGACCGGCACCGCGTCCAGCCGGACCCGGCTCTCTTCGGCGATCTGAAGGTGCTGCTCGGCCCGTCCTGCCTGGCCGGCTAGTGCCCGTGTGCTCGTGAGCCGTAAGTCGGTGGGCCCGTAAGTCCGTCGGCCTGTACGCACAAACGCCGCAAGGGGCGCGCCCGTCGTCACGGGCGCGCCCCTTGCGTCTTTACGGTGCGATCAGTTGTGGCCGAAGCGCCGCTGGTGTTTGCGGGCAACATCCGCCGGACTTCCCTGGGCCTGCGACTGAGGCTGCGCCTGGGACTCGTAGGCGGTGGACTTGGCCTGCTCGCCACCGCGCTCGGCGGCGGAAGAGGAGCGGTCCTGCTGCTGGGTGCTCTGCTTGCGGTTCTTGTTCTTGGCCATGGTGATGCCTCCTGTGGGATTTCTCGGGGCCAGGGCCGCTGTCAGACTCACATACCCGCAGAACTGCCGCATTTTGGATCATTGCGGTGGGTAAAGGGCCCATGTCGCGCCCTGTGCCGGGCCTCCGCCACGCCGATGATCGAGTTCCGGCCGTTAACCCTCTTGCGGTCGGGCAGACTCGAAGGAAACCCGGAACAATCCCCGATCCGGAACATTCCCCGATCCCGAAGTTCCCGAAAGAGGGTGGAACGCGTGGACCGCTGCGTTGTCCTGGTGGACGCCGGATATCTGCTGGGCGCCGCCGCGAGCCTTCTCGCCGGAGAACCGGCGCGTTCCCGGATCACCGTCGACCACGCCGCCCTCATCCAGGGCCTTCGCGACCTCGCCGAAGCCGATACGGAGCGACCGCTGCTGCGTATCTACTGGTTCGACGGCGCCCCCGACCGCGTACCGCAGCCCGAGCACCGGCGGCTGCGCGTCATGCCGCGGGTGACGGTCCGGCTCGGCGCACTGACCCGGAGCGATGGCCGCTGGGCGCAGAAGGGCGTGGATGCGGCGATGCATGCCGAGCTCACCGAACTGGCCAGAAATCGCGCTTGCTCGGACGTCGTGCTGGTGACCGGCGACGGAGACCTGCTCCCCGGGCTGATGTCCGCCAAGGAGCACGGCGTCGCCGTGCATCTCTGGGCGGTGCAGGCCGCCGACGGTGACTACAACCAGTCCGAGGACCTGGTTGCAGAGGCCGACGAGCGGCGGGTGCTCGACCGGGTGTGGATCACCCGGGCCGTGCGGCCCAAGGAGCTCACCGGCATCTGCGCGCCACCGCCCGTGCCGCGCCCCGAGATCGCGGCGATTCTCTCCGCGCCGCTGCCCGAGTCGGCGCTCGCCGCGTCGCAGGAGCGGGCGGCCGAGGCCGTACACAACGGATCGCCCGCGACCTCCGAGAACGGGGTCGAGGCCGTCCCCGTCCCCGCCTCCACCAAGGGCGTCCCCACCCCCAAGGATCTGGCGGGCCTGCGCGCCCCCGGCCCGCACACCGGTCCGCACCCGACGAGTGCCACCCTGCGCTGGTCCTCCGACAAGGGCTGGGTCGAGCGCCCCGGCGGCAACGGCGGGGCGCTGGGCGAACCGCCGGAGACCGCGTCGCTGCCGACACTGGCTCAGCTCACCAGCGCCGAGCAGCGCTGGGCCGACCGCGAGGAGGACATCACCACGGTCGGCGGCGACTCCTTCGAGGTCGGCCAGGTCTTCGCCCGCCGCTGGATGGAACGGCTGCCGGAATCCAGCCATGTGCAGAAGCTGTCCACCATGTACCCGCGGATCCCGCACCGCATCGACGGTGAACTGCTGCGGTACGCGGCCCGCTTCGGGCTGCTCGCGCACAAGGACGATCAGATCGACGAGCACGACCGCTATGCGATCCGGGCGGGATTCTGGCGCGAGATCGACGTACGGGCGGCCGCCGAGCAGGCCCCGGCCGGTGAGTAGAGCGGCAACAGCAAGGGAGTAGCCGGGGCCCGAGGGCATTCCGGGCGTCCGGACCCCGTAGTCTCGTACCTCGTGAGTACGGTGTGCGTGGTGCGGGATCTCGTCAAGACGTACCCCGCCGTGCGCGGCAGGCGGGGGACGCCGGGGACCCCTGAGGTGCGTGCCACCGACGGGATCGGTCTCGATGTCCGACGCGGGGAGATTTTCGGCCTGCTCGGGCCCAACGGCGCCGGTAAGTCCACCCTCGTACGACAGCTCACCGGGCTGATGCGCCCGGATGCCGGCAGCGTCGAGGTGCTCGGCCACGATCTCGTACGTCATCCGGAGCGGGCCTCCCGGCTCATCGGCTATCTCGGGCAGGAGTCCACCGCGCTCGACGAGCTGACCGTCGCACTTGCCGCCGAGACGACGGGGCGGCTGCGCGGACTGTCCGTACGGGACGCACGGGCCGAGCGTGACGCCGTACTGGAGGAGCTCGGGCTGACCGGGCTCGCCGCACGCCCCCTGAAGAAGCTGTCCGGCGGGCAGCGACGGCTGGCCTGCTTCGCGACGACACTGGTCGGAGAGCGGCCGGTTCTGGTACTGGACGAGCCGACCAGCGGCATGGACCCCGTCGCACGGCGCGCGGTATGGGCCGCGGTCGACCGGCGGCGCGCGGAGCACGGGGCGACCGTGCTGCTCGTCACCCACAACGTCATCGAGGCCGAGACCGTCCTCGACCGGGTTGCTGTACTGGAACGGGGCCGCGTCATCGCCTGCGACACCCCGACCGGGCTGAAGGAACGGGTCGCGGGCGAGGTACGGGTCGAGCTGGTGTGGCGCGAGCGGGCACCGCTGGATGTGCCCGAGGTCGCCGCGCTGTGCGGGTCCGCGCAGGAGTCCGGGCGCCGCTGGGTGCTCAGGCTCGCACCGGACGAGGCACGGGCGGCGGTCGCGGCGGTGACGGGTGGCGCGGCGTTCGCGGCTCTCGACGACTTCACGCTGGCCACGCCCAGCCTGGAGGACGTGTACTTGGCACTCGGCGGGAACGCGACGAAGGGGCTGGTCAAGGCGTGAGCACCGTGCCCGCGGAGGCGGTGGCCGAACAGGCGGGACGGGCCGGACGGGCCGGAGCGGATGGCGGGGCCGAGGCTGCGGCCGCCGCGCCGCTCGCGCCGCGGGCGCGGCTGCTGCCGGCGCTCGGCGCCGTGTACCGCGCGCAGCTGTCCCGGGCACGGGTCGCCCGGATCCCGCTGCTCTTCGTGGCGACCTTCCAGTCGATCGGGATCATGGTCCTGATGCGCGGGGTCGTCGACGGGGGCGCGGAGGCGCGCGCTGTCGTCGCGGGGTCGAGTGTGCTCGTCGTCGCCTTCGTCGCGCTCAATCTGCTCGCCCAGTACTTCGGGCAGCTGCGGGCCAGCGGCGGCCTCGACCACTACGCCACGCTGCCGGTGCCGCCGGCCGCGGTGGTGCTCGGCGCTGCCGGTGCGTACGCCTCCTTCACCGTGCCCGGCACGGTGGTCACGGCGGTCGCGGGCAGCGTGCTGTTCGAGCTGCCGCTGACGCATCTATGGGTGCTGGCCGCGGTGATCCCGCTCGCCGGTGCGGCTCTCGCCGGGCTGGGCGCGGCGCTCGGGCTGCTCGCGCCCCGCCAGGAACTTGCCACGCTGCTCGGCCAGTTGGGCATGTCCGCGGCGCTGCTGCTGGGGGTGCTGCCGGCCGACCGGCTGCCCGGGCCGATCTCGTACGCACGTGATCTGCTGCCCTCCACGTACGGCGTCGAGGCCCTCGCGCGGACCTTCGACGCGCGTCCGGACTGGGCGGTCGTCGGGCTGGACCTCGCGGTCTGCGCCTTGGTGGGTGTCGTCTCGCTGACGGTCGCGACGTGGGCGTACCGGCGGGCGGCAGTCCGGTGAGGCGGCGTTCCGGCACGCCTGGCACGATGGCGGTGTGACCGCACCTCTGACACCGCCGCACCAGCCTCATCAGCATTCGCCGAACGACGACCCTTGGCAGTCGCCGCCGAAGGGCCACGCGTCCATGCACGCGAAGGATGCGAAGGACGCCGAGGACGCGGAGAGCCCCGAACTGAAGGCCGACCTGCGGGACGCGGCCGTGGTGCTGGTGGCCGTGGCGGTTCTGGGCGTGGCACTGGGGCTGCTGTGGCTGTGGCTGGCGCCGCGCGTGCCGCTGATCTCGAACGACAGGGCGGTCTTCCTCAAGGACACGGAGGGCGAGGAGGCGGTGGGCGCGGACGGAACTTTCGTGCTGCTGGCACTCGCTTTCGGCGCGGTGAGCGCGGCGGCGGTCTTCTGGTTCCGCAGGCGCGGGGGCATCGCGCTGGTGGGGGCGCTGGCCGTGGGCGGACTGCTGGGCTCGCTGCTGGCGTGGGGGATCGGGGGGTGGTTCGGCCCCACGCAGGATGTGGTCGCGCATGCGCGGGAGGTCGGCCAGGGGGTGACCTTCGACGCGTATCTGGAGCTGAGGGCGAAGGGGTCGCTGCTGGCGTGGTCGGTGGCGGCGATGGTGGTACACCTGGCGCTGACGGCCCTGTTCGGTCCGCGGGACCCGGAACCGGAGTGGCCGCCGCAGTACGGGGCGCCGGGGACGGAGCAGCCGCCGGGGCCGGGCACGGCCTGACGCCTGCGGCGGGCCTTCCCCTACCCGCCCTTCCTCATGACTGGGGGCAAGCCCCCAGATCCCCGGATGCGACCTTCGGCCGCGTGTCCTCAATCGCCGGACGGGCTGGAGTTTTCAGCCCCGCCGGCGATTGGGGCGCGGGGTCCGGGGCCCCGTGACTGGGGGCTCCGCCCCAGACCCCCGTACACCCTTCAGGGGTCCCCCACGCCCGCAGGGCGTAGGAGGCACGTCCTCACTCGCCGGACGGGCTGAAAGATTCAGCCCCGCCGGCGATTGAGGCGCGGGGTCCGGAGCCCCGGGATCACGCCGGGCGGCGGCCGTGGTTGGCCCGGTGCTTACGGATGCGCCACTTCCGTTTGCGGGTTCGTTTGGACATGCGCCGTCCTCTCCCCGTCGGAGTGTTCCTACGGTCGTAGCCGAGGACAGCCGCCCCGTCGAGCCCCTACGCCCGCCCGATCGGTGCAAGTACCGCCGACGTCAGCGTCGCCAGGTCCGTCGGGGAGAGTTCGACCTCCAGGCCGCGGCGGCCCGCCGAGACGCAGATCGTGGCGTGGACGGAAGCCGACGCGTCCAGGACCGTACGCAGACGCTTCCGCTGGCCCAACGGCGAGATACCGCCCCGTACATAACCTGTCGTACGTTCCGCCGCCGCCGGGTCCGCCATCGTCGCGCGTTTGCCGCCGACCGCCGCTGCCAGCGCCTTGAGGTCCAGCTGGCCGGCCACCGGGACCACCGCCACCGTCAGTTCGCCGTCGACGTCCGCGACCAGGGTCTTGAAGACCCGGTCGGGGGAGACGCCGAGGGCCTCGGCCGCCTCATCGCCGTACGAGGCGGACGCGGGATCGTGGTCGTACGCGCGCACAGTGAACTCCGTGCCCGCCGCGGTCAGCGCGACCGTGGCGGGCGTGCCCCCGGGGCCGCCGGACTTCTTGGCCTTCTTCGGCACCGCAAGCTACTCCCGTCAGTTGGGGCTCGTCGGCGCCCTGGTCAGATCGACCGCGGGCAGCGACGGAAGATGGCGGATCACCGCGGTCTCCGCGCGCAGGAGCGTCAGCTCCTCCCGCAGTCGGGTCACCGTGTCCGGGGCCTGCAGCAGCCGTTGTTTCGCGGGAGTGTCCAGTACGGTCGCCGCGGCGACCAGGTACGAGACCACCGAGGGCTCGTCCGGCAGATCCGCACTGGTGGACAGCGAGCGCTCACGCGCGCCCGCCAGCCGCTTCTGGTAGCTGCGGAAGGCCCGCAGCACGCCCTCGGCGAGCGCGCCCGCGCCGTCCCCCGACTCCTCCGGGATCTCCTCGAGCTCGGCCGTCAGATACGGGCCGCTCGCGTCGACCGAGAGAAGCTTGACCCGCGTCGTACCGGTCGCGAGCACCTCGAAGCTGCCGTCCGCGCGCTCGCGGATCGTTGCCGCGTCCGCGATACAGCCCACGTGGTGGAAGGCCTGGATCGGATCGGAGCCGAAGCCCGCCGCCGGCCCGCGTTCGGGCAGCGCGGTCGGGTCCGGCATGCCGGGCGCGGTCGGCGCGACCTCGCGGCCGTCGCGGATGGCGACCACGGCGAAACGGCGAGGCTCGGACTCGTCCGTCTTCAGCAGCTCGCGCATCATGGCGCGATAACGCTCCTCGAAGATGTTCAAGGGCAGGACGAGGCCCGGGAACAGCACCGAGTTCAGCGGAAAGAGGGGGAGACGTGCAGTGGTCACAACGGTCAAGCCTAATGGCCGAAGGACCAGCTTCGTCCGGCCCGTCCACGCAGTGGCATCGAAGAGGCGATCTGGATCCGTACGCCGTCCCTCGTATCGAGGAACTGACCCAGCGGATCGTCGGTCACGTAGGTCCAGGGGAAGGACGTGGCGTACGGGCCGATCAGCCGGAACTGCTCCAGCGCCTCCACCCACCGCCCCCGCCCCACCAGCACGTACACCAGCAGATTGCGTACCTCGGCCGGCCATGGATCCCCGACCGGGTAGTCCGTCGAGAGGGCGATCGCGAGATCCGCCGCCGCGTCGATCCGGTCGTCCTGTACGGAGGTGGTCTCGCCGGTCAGCAACTGCGTGAAGGCCGCGCGCACCGGCAGCGCCTGCACCAGTGAGCCCGGCAGCGCGTCCGCCGCCGCCTGCTCGGCGAAGTCGAAGCACTCGCGGTGCGAGCCGTACCACTGGGCGGACAGGTACTGCAGCGCCGCGACATGGCAGCCGTAGTGGTGAGAGGAGCGGCGCACTGCCTGCTCCCAGAGCGACTCGAAGGCCGTGTGCGTGGCATGCGTACCGCGCGCGTGGTCCAGCGAGATGCGCCACGGCACCGGGTCGTTCGCATCGCCGTCCGCCGCCGCGTCGATCAGCGGCCCGATCTCCCGCAGCCGCTCGGCGCGTGCGGGCGACTCCCAGGCCCTGCGGACGGCGAGTTCGGCCTTGAGGACCAGCGCGTCGGGGTCGCGGGGCGCCGCGGCGAGCCAGCTCGTCAGCCACTCGTCGCGGTTCAGCGCAAAGGTCGCGAGGCGTGTGACGTACCGGTCGCGGTTCTCCCACTCGGCCCCCTCGCGCGTGATCGCGAGCAGCTTGGCGGCCGGCTCGTACTCACCGAGCGCGGCCGCGACCAGCGCCGGGCCCAGCCGCCCGTCGGGGGCGTCGAGCAGCACCGCGGTGTCCGGCGGCAAGCCGTCGGTGAGCTGCGGCGTATGACGGATCATGCGCGCGGTGCGGATCATGGCGCGGAGCAATGGCATGGTGTGGACCATTGAAAGCTGCGGCTCGAAGACGCGCCAGAGGACGGCTGTGAAGCTTTCGTAGCGGCAGAATGGTTGTCCTGGCGAAAGCCAAGAGAGCGTAAAGAAAGAGGTCGTACGACAGGTGGTTCAGCTGCGTCTGAGCAGGCGGGACGCGCCCGCCGCGACCGTCGTCGCGAGGATCCAGCCGAGCAGGATCAGCACGGCCGAGGCCCACTGCCAGTGGCCGTCCAGCCGCCAGTAGCCGTCCTGGCCGAGATTGATCACCGGCACCAGCAGATCCAGGGCGTACAGCGCGGCATTCCACTCCGGATGCTCGTCCGCCTTGATCGGCGCCGGTTCCACCTGCGCGAAGGCGAGCGCGCCCAGCGCCCAGAGAACCGCCATCCACAGGGCCGCCCGGCCGGGCCGGTAGCCGTATGCCACCGTCCAGTCCTGGAGATAGCCCCAGAGCTTCGCGGCCAGCGGAAGCGTCTCACGGCGGCGGCGCTGCTTGGCGAGCAGCACCTCCCGCGCGTCCGCGTCCTCGCCGCTGTTGCGCAGCACGGTCGCCAGCCGTTCGTACGGCTCCGGTGAGTACTCCGGGGTCGCCGACGCCACCCACTCCAGGCGCCGCCCGAGCGGGAACTCCTCGTACGGGACGAGGTTTTCGTACACGAAGCCGCCCATCGCAAGCCCGCCAGGACCCGGCCAGCTCGCCGCCATGTCGATCAGCGTCACCACCTTCGCGCCGTTCAGCACGACGCGCCCCTCCTCCGGGCGCTCCGCGTTGAACCGCAGCTCCGGCGTGGCGATCCGGCGCAGCGACAGCTCCTCGCGCGAGCTCAGGACGAACCGCGCACGGTGGAGGTCGACCGCGTCGCCGAACCGCCCGTCGTCCAGCCGCACCCCGCCGTGGCACTCGAAGGGCTGCAGCCGCGTGCCGCGCGACGGCGTGGCCGCATTGCCGATGCCGATGCCGAAAGGGGGCGTGGTGCCCTGATTGCCCGTGGACTCGCTCACCCACGCGCCCGTCATATAGAGCGTCCGCTCCACACTCAGTTGCGGGGCATTGAGTGCACGCCGTTCCGCCGCCGCCCGCAGCCGGCTGCCGCGCAGGCTCAGCGAGACCCCGACCTTCGCGCCGCGCAGACTGAACTCGCCGTACGTCTCGATCAGTTCGGCCTGCAGATCCTGCGCGACCGACATCCCGTCCGCGGTGATCGCGCGGCCGCGCCGGTCCGGCCTGACATTGATCTGGTTGATCAGCAGATCCGTGCCGATCTGCGCGTCGGTGAGCCGGATGCCGTGCTCCACCCGGCAGCGCGGCAGATGCAGATCGCCCTCGGTACGCAGCCGCGCCGCCTCGAGCCGTGGGATCGCACAGCCCACCATGCGCACCGTGGTGAAGTGCGCCTCGGGCATCAGCACTTCGCTGTCGAAGCGGCAGCCGTTCAGCTCGACGTAGGGGGCGATGCTGCCGCCCGCGAGCTTGAGCGTCCCGGTGATCTGGACCCCGCGGAGCTTGAGCGCGGCGACCCGGCCGGGCCGCGCGGCCGGGCCGCTGAGCAGCAGTCGGGCGACGATGCCGGCGCGCACACTGCGCTCGGGGCCCCAGGGGCGCGGTGAGAAGGGATCGTTCAGCAGGGGATTGGCGTCGCTCAGGTCGTGCGTACTCCCGTTTCGGAATGCGTTCCACATTCGCAGCTCGGTCGGGCGCAGCCCGTCCGGAGCCCCGTCGTCCAGCGGCTCGGTCACTGCCGCTCCTCCGCTTCCTTGGCTCGTACAGCTGTTCTTCCCGCTGAGTGACGGACTGAACGCTAGTGGTCATGAACATGTACTGGGGCATGTATCAGCCAGTGACATGTACTGGGGCATGTATCAGCCAGTGATACGGGAGACCAGCGGCCGATTCCGGTCTGAGAGAATTGGTTCCGTGATCTCACGAATCGACCTGCGTGGCGACGCCCTCCCCGAGGGTGCCGCCCTGCGCGACCTGCTGCCCCGTGCCGAGTTCGACGTGGAAGCCGCCCTGGAGAAGGTGCGGCCCATCTGCGAGGCCGTGCATCATCGTGGCACGGCGGCGCTGATCGACTACGCGGAGAAGTTCGACGGAGTGAAGCTGGAGCAGGTGAGGGTGGGTGCGAAGGCCCTCGCCGACGCACTGGAGCAGCTCGACCCCGAGGTCAGGGCCGCTCTGGAGGAGTCGATCCGGCGCGCCGGAATCGTCCACCGCGCGCAGCGCCGCAGGGAGCACACCACACAGGTCGTCCCCGGCGGCAGCGTCACCGAGAAGTGGGTGCCGGTCGAGCGCGTCGGTCTGTACGCACCGGGCGGCCGCTCCGTCTACCCCTCATCCGTGATCATGAACGTGGTTCCGGCCCAGGAGGCGGGTGTCGACTCGATCGCGCTGGCGTCCCCGCCGCAGAAAGAGTTCGGGGGCCTTCCGCACCCGACGATCCTCGCCGCCTGCGCGCTGCTCGGCGTCGACGAGGTGTACGCCGCCGGTGGCGCACAGGCCGTCGCGATGTTCGCGTACGGCACCGAGGAGTGCGCCCCCGCCAATATGGTCACCGGGCCGGGCAATATCTGGGTCGCCGCTGCCAAGCGGTACTTCACCGGCCGGATCGGCATCGACACCGAGGCGGGGCCGACCGAGATCGCGATCCTCGCTGACTCCACCGCCGACCCGGTGCACGTCGCTGCCGACCTGATCAGCCAGGCCGAGCACGACCCGATGGCCGCCGCCGTACTGGTCACCGACTCCACGGAGCTGGCGGACGCGGTCGAGAGGGAGCTCGAAACGCAGGTCGCGGCCACCAAGCACATCGAGGACCGGATCGTCCCGGCGCTGAGCGGCAAGCAGTCCGCGATCGTCCTGGTCGACGGCGTCGAAGAGGGCCTGCGGGTCGTCAACGCGTACGGTGCCGAGCACCTGGAGATCCAGACCGCCGACGCCTCCGCCGTCGCCGCCCGGGTCCGCAACGCCGGCGCGATCTTCGTCGGCCCGTGGGCGCCGGTCTCGCTCGGCGACTACTGCGCGGGCTCCAACCATGTTCTGCCGACCGGCGGCTGTGCCTGCCACTCCTCGGGCCTGTCCGTGCAGTCCTTCCTGCGCGGCATCCACATCGTGGACTACACGAGAGACGCTCTCGCCGAGGTGACGCACCACGTGGTGACGCTCGCCGAGGCCGAGGACCTGCCCGCGCACGGCGCCGCCGTGAAGGCGCGTTTCGCCGGAGGCGAACTGGGTCAGCGCAGCGCCGGAGGCGAGCTGGGTCAGCGCAGCGCCGGAGGCGAGCTGGGTCGGCGCAGCGCCGGAGGCGAACCGGACCGGCACACCGAGGGGGAGGTGCCCGGCAAGTGACCTTCGGTATCGACGACCTGCCCATCAGGGACGAGCTGCGTGGCAAGTCCCCGTACGGCGCGCCCCAACTCGACGTGCCCGTACGTCTGAACACCAATGAAAACCCCTACCCGCTGCCCGAGCCACTGGTCGAGCGCATCGCCGACCGCGTCCGCGAGGCCGCCCGCGAGCTGAACCGCTACCCCGACCGGGACGCGGTCGAGCTCCGCACCGAGCTGGCCCGCTATCTCACCCGCACCGCCGGTTACGAGGTCTCTCTCGCCAATGTCTGGGCGGCCAACGGCTCCAACGAGGTCATCCAGCAGCTGCTGCAGACCTTCGCCGGACCGGGCCGTACCGCCATCGGCTTCGAGCCCTCGTACTCCATGCACGGCCTGATCTCGCGCGGCACCGGCACCGGCTGGATCTCCGGGCCGCGCGGGGAGGACTTCACCATCGACGTGGCGGCCGCCGAGGCTGCCATCGCCGAGCACCGGCCGGACGTCGTCTTCATCACCTCGCCCAACAACCCCACGGGCACCGCGGTCGAGGCCGACACCGTCCTCGCCCTGTACGAGGCGGCGCAGGCGGCCAGGGCCGGCACTGCCGGGGCGATAGTCGTGGTCGACGAGGCGTACGTCGAATTCAGTCACCGCCCCTCGCTGCTGCCGCTGATCGAGGGCCGGCCGAACCTGGTGGTCTCGCGCACCATGTCCAAGGCCTTCGGCGCGGCCGGTCTGCGCCTGGGCTATCTGGCCGCGCACCCGGCGGTCGTCGACGCCGTCCAGCTGGTGCGCCTGCCGTACCACCTGTCCGCCGTCACACAGGCCACCGCGCTCGCCGCGCTGGAGCACACGGATACGCTGCTCGGGTATGTCGAGCAGCTGAAGACCGAGCGGGACCGCCTGGTCGGCGAGCTGCGGGCGATCGGCTACGAGGTCACCGAGTCCGACGCCAACTTTGTGCAGTTCGGACGCTTCGACGGCGAAGGGGCCGCCCACGAGGTCTGGCAGCAGATCCTCGACCGGGGCGTCCTGGTCCGTGACAACGGCGTACCGGGCTGGCTGCGGGTCACCGCGGGAACCCCGGCAGAGAACGACGCGTTCCTCGAGGCGGTACGCGCCCTCATGAAGGAACGCAGCGAGAAGGAGCAGAGCGCATGAGCCGCGTAGGACGGGTCGAACGCACCACCAAGGAGACATCCGTCGTCGTCGAGATCGACCTCGACGGCCACGGAAAGGTCGATGTGTCGACCGGGGTCGGCTTCTACGACCACATGCTCGACCAGCTCGGCCGCCACGGCCTGTTCGACCTCACCGTGAAGACCGAGGGCGATCTGCACATCGACTCGCACCACACCATCGAGGACACGGCCCTCGCGCTCGGCGCCGCCTTCAAGCAGGCGCTCGGCGACAAGGTCGGCATTTACCGCTTCGGCAACTGCACCGTGCCGCTGGACGAGTCGCTGGCCCAGGTCACCGTGGACCTCTCCGGACGTCCGTACCTCGTGCACACCGAGCCCGAGAACATGGCGCCGATGATCGGCTCGTACGACACGACGATGACCCGGCACATCCTGGAGTCCTTCGTCGCGCAGGCCCAGATCGCGCTGCACGTCCACGTCCCGTACGGCCGCAACGCGCACCACATCGTGGAGTGCCAGTTCAAGGCGCTGGCCCGCGCCCTGCGTTACGCCTGTGAGCGCGACGCGCGCGCCGCCGGCATCCTCCCCTCCACGAAGGGCGCCCTCTAAACTCATGACCGGCCTCTCCACCATCCTGATCGTCGTCGGTCTCTTCCTCGCCGGCGGCGTGTACTCCTTCTCCAAGCAGAAGATGCCCATGGGCCTGATCGGGCTTCTCGGTATCGCCTCCGCGATGTGCCTGGTCGCCGGTGTCCTGCGGATTCAGGGGATCTGGGAATGACCGTGCCCAAGAAGGTCGTCGTCTTCGACTACGGATTCGGCAATGTCCGCTCGGCCGAGCGAGCCCTCGCCCGGGTCGGCGCGGACGTCGAGATCACCCGTGATTACGACAAGGCCATGAACGCCGACGGGCTGCTCGTCCCCGGCGTCGGAGCCTTCGCCGCCTGCATGGACGGCCTCAGGAAGGCCCGTGGCGAGTGGATCATCGACCGCAGGCTCTCCGGCGGCCGGCCCGTCATGGGCATCTGCGTCGGCATGCAGATCCTCTTCGCACGCGGCATCGAGCACGGCGTCGAGACCGAGGGCCTCGACGAGTGGCCCGGCACGGTCGGCCCGCTGAAGGCCCCGATCGTGCCCCACATGGGCTGGAACACCGTCGAGGCGGCCGCCGACAGCCGGCTCTTCGCCGGAGTCGACGCCGACGCCCGGTTCTACTTCGTGCACTCCTACGCCGTGCACGAATGGGACCTGGAGGTCACCAACCCCGCCATCCGCGCGCCCCAGGTCACCTGGGCCACGCACGGCGAGCGCTTTGTCGCCGCCGTGGAGAACAGCGCGCTGTGGGCCACCCAGTTCCACCCCGAGAAGTCCGGCGACGCCGGCGCCCAGCTGCTGACCAACTGGATTGAGACGCTGTAATGCCGAAGCTTGAACTCCTCCCCGCAGTCGACGTCCGCGACGGCCAGGCCGTACGCCTCGTCCATGGCGAGTCCGGTTCGGAGACCTCGTACGGCTCTCCGCTCGAAGCCGCTCTGACCTGGCAGCGATCGGGCGCCGAGTGGCTGCATCTCGTCGACCTGGACGCGGCCTTCGGCACCGGCGACAACCGCGCGCTGATCGCCGAGGTCGCCGACGCCATGGACATCAAGGTCGAGCTGTCGGGAGGCATCCGCGACGACGCTTCGCTCGCGGCCGCGCTGGCCACCGGCTGCACCCGGGTCAACCTGGGCACCGCCGCGCTGGAGACCCCCGAGTGGGTCGCCAAGGTCATCGCCGAGCACGGTGACAAGATCGCGGTCGGCCTCGACGTACGCGGTACGACGCTGCGCGGCCGCGGCTGGACCCGCGACGGCGGCGACCTCTACGAGACGCTCGCCCGCCTCGACTCCGAGGGCTGCGCCCGCTACGTCGTCACCGACATCGCCAAGGACGGCACCCTCCAGGGGCCCAACCTGGAGCTGCTGCGCAATGTCTGCGCGGCGACCGACAAGCCCGTCGTCGCCTCCGGCGGCGTCTCCTCACTCGACGATCTGCGGGCGATCTCCTCGCTCGTCCCCGAGGGCGTCGAGGGCGCGATCGTCGGCAAGGCGCTGTACGCCGAGGCGTTCACCCTGGAAGAGGCTCTCGCGGCGGTGTCGGAATGACCGATTCCTTCTCCGATTCTCCTGCCGTACGGCGCATCGGCTCCGACGGACCGTGGGAGGACGCCTTCGGCTACTCCCGCGCGGTCGAGCTGCCGAACGGCCTGGTCCTGGTCTCCGGCTGTACCTCGGTCGCCGGCGGCGAGATCGCCGCGGGCGGCCCCTACGACCAGACGGTCACCGCGTTCGGCGTCGCCTTCGACGCCCTGAAGGAACTCGGCCTCGGCCGGGAGGATGTGGTGCGTACGCGGATGTACCTCTCCCACGCCCGGGACGTGGACGAGGTCGGCCGTGCCCACAAGGAGCTGTTCGACACGGTCCGCCCGGCCGCGTCGATGCTCATCATCTCCGGCTTCGTCGACCCGAGCCTGGTCGTCGAGGTCGAGGTCGAGGCGTACCGAGGAGGTGCCGGATGACTCTCGCGGTCCGAGTGATCCCCTGCCTGGACGTGGACAACGGCCGGGTCGTCAAGGGCGTCAACTTCCAGAATCTGCGCGACGCGGGTGACCCCGTGGAGATGGCCAAGCTGTACGACGCCGAAGGCGCCGACGAACTGACCTTCCTCGACATCACGGCCTCCTCCGGCAACCGTGAGACGACCTACGACGTGGTGCGCCGCACCGCCGAGCAGGTCTTCATCCCGCTGACCGTGGGCGGCGGCGTGCGCAGCGCCGACGACGTCGACAAGCTGCTGCGGGCCGGCGCCGACAAGGTGGGCGTCAACACCGCGGCGATCGCCCGTCCCGAGCTGATCCGCGAGATCGCCGAGCGCTTCGGCCGCCAGGTACTGGTCCTGTCGGTCGACGCCCGTCGTACTCCGGAAGGCTCCTTCGAGGTCACCACGCACGGCGGCCGCAAGGGCACCGGCATCGACGCCGTCGAATGGGCGCACCGGGCCGCCGAGTTGGGCGCGGGCGAGATTCTGCTCAACTCGATGGACGCGGACGGCACGAAGGACGGCTACGACACGGAGATGATCGCCGCGGTACGGAAGCACGTCACCGTCCCGGTCATCGCCTCCGGCGGCGCAGGCAAGCTCTCCGACTTCCCGCCGGCCGTCGCGGCGGGCGCGGACGCGGTCCTGGCTGCCTCGGTCTTCCACTTCGGCGATCTGCGGATCTCCCAGGTCAAGGACACCCTCCGTGAGGCGGGCCACCCCGTCCGCTGACCATCGTGGACAACTGACCTGAAACTGGCGTTCGTTGGGAGACGGGCCGGGTAGCGTGCCGTTCGACCCTAGGAACGGGGGAACGGCATGGCGGCCCGGCCCATCGTCGATCTGCTCGAGCTCAGCCCGGATTTCGTTCGCGATCCCTACCCTGTCTACGCCCGGCTGCGCGCCGGTGGTCCCGTCCACCAGGTACGCGCTCCGGACGGCGAGGAGCTCTGGCTCGTCGTCGGACATGACGCCTGCCGCGCCGCCTTCACCGACCCGCGGCTCAGCCGGGCCTGGATGAAGTCCGGGAGCATCGGCCAGATCATCAACACCGATCAGGACCAGCCCGCCCTCGCGCACATGTTGATGTCGGACCCGCCGGACCACACGCGATTACGCCGGCTGGTCGCCCGGGAGTTCACCCCGCGGCGTATCGACACCCTGGCCCCGCGCATCCAGCAGATCACCGACGGACTGCTCGACGCGATGCTGGCGGAAGAGGAGCGGCGGGCCGATCTGATCGACTCCTTCGCCTTCCCGCTGCCGATGACCGTCATCTGCGAACTGCTCGGCGTGCCCGAGCTGGACCGGGACGCCTTCCGCGGCTGGTCCAACGAGATGGTCGCGCGCACCAGCCCGGAGGCCGAGGCCCGTGCGTACGAGGAAGTGCCGGCGTACCTCGGCGAGCTGATCGCCGCCAAGCGGGCCGCGCCCGGCCAGGACCTGCTCAGCGCGATGATCCACGCAGTGGACGAGGGCGGCGACCGGCTCTCGCCGCGCGAGCTGATCGGCATGTCCGTACTGCTGCTGATCGCCGGTCACGAGACCACGGTCAATCTGATCGGCAACGGCATGCGGGCCCTCTTCACGCACCCAGGTCAACTCGCCGCCCTGCGCGCCGACTACGGTCTGCTCGACGGGGCGGTCGAGGAGATGCTCCGCTACGACGGACCGGTCGAGACCTGCACCCAGCGCCTCGCCCTGGAGGACGTGGAGATGGGCGATGCGGTCATCCCGGCGGGCTCCACCGTCCTGATCGCCATGGCCGACGCCGACCGCGACCCGGAGCGCTTCAAGGACCCGGACCGGTTCGACATCCGCCGGGACGCCCGCGGCCATATCGCCTTCGGCCACGGCCTCCACTACTGCCTGGGCGCGCCGCTGGCCCGGCTCGAGGGACGTATCGCGATCCGCACACTGTTGGAGCGCTGCCCGGACGTCGCGCCGGACGCCGACGAGGCCGGGCTGCCATGGATGCCCGGAATGCTGATCAGGGGCGTACGGAAGCTGCCCGTGCGCTGGTGACCTGTGGCCCCCTGGCTCGACAGGGCGGCCGAGCGGCAGAGCTAGGACGGTTGTGGCGTTGGTGGCAGGTCGCCACCAACAGGCTGAGCATCCGCGACGAGGACTTCCAGGACGCACCCGAGAAGATCGCCACCCATGCGGACGTCACCCGGATGTCCTTGGAGCAGCGCGTCGAGCTCCACCGCCGCTACCTCGACGCGCAGTCGCCTGGGGGCCGGAATGGCGTGGGCCGACTTCAGCTGCGAATATCTGCCGCGCTGACCGCCGAGGAGACCGGTACGGGGCCGGATCGCGCACGCCGGACTCGTCCAGGGACTCGGGCTGATCGTCGGCGCCGGGGCGATCGCCGCTCTCGCCGTGGTGGCGCACATCGCCGCCGCGGTCGGTGCCGCCCTGGTGATCGGACTGCTCGCGGGGCTGAGCGGCGCTGTGCAGCGCGCTCGTGCAGACCCGGACCGATCCGGCCTATCTCGGCCGGGTCACCTCGGTCTCGACCTTCTTCAGCCTCGGCGTCGCACCGCTCAGCTACCCGGTGGCCCGGCGCGGCCGTCGGCCTGTGGGGCCCGTGCCGGTCGTCACCGCCAGCGCGGCCGTCCGCGCGGCCGTCCGCGCCCTCGGGGCGGTCCACGGAGTGTGCTCGAAGGGGCTGCGCAGCGTCGGGCTGCCGCGCGGAGCCGCCGGCGGCCCGGCACGCTCAGGCGCCGCCGGGGCTACAGCCCCAACTCGGCCTCGTGCAGCCGGGTGATCGCGTCCTTGTCGCCCTCGAGGTCCACCTGCGCCGCTTCCTGCCGCCCGAACATGAAGATCGTCAGCTCGCTCGGCTCCCCGGTCACCGTCACCACCGGGGTGCCGCGGTGACCGACCGCCGTCTGGCCGTTCGAACGGCGCAGCACCAGCCCGACCGGGGACCTGCGGCCCAGCAGCCGGGACGCCTTCTCCAGCCGTGACCACAGGGCGTTCTCGAAGATCCGGTCCGGTTCGCGCGGCGTCCAGTCCGGCTGCGCCCGCCGTACATCCTCGGCGTGGACGAAGAACTCGACGGTGTTCGCTGCTTCGTCGATCTGCTTGATCGCGTACGGGGACATCCGCGGCGGTCCCGTACGGATCAGCTGGATCAGCTCCTCGTACGGCTTCTCGGCGAACTCCGCCTGCACCCGGTCGAGGCGGCTCTTGAGCGCGCTCAGCACGATCCCGCCCGCCGCGTCCACCCGCCGCTCGCGGACCACCACGTGGGCGGCGAGCTGCCGGGTGTTCCAGCCGTCGCACAGGGTCGGAGCTTCGGGGCCCGCCGCCTCCAACAGGTCGGCGAGCAGAAGTCGTTCACGCCTTGCATGGGTCGACATGACTGCCAGCGTACGGCCGCGGCGCCGGGTCCGCCCAGTGGACGCACCGCCCGGCGACCCCGGCGGACACGGCACAATGGCCGTATGACCAGCAGTGTCCCCACAGGTTCCCTCGATCCCGCCGTCGCCGCCCGCCTCAAGCGCAGCGCCGACGGCCTGGTTCCGGCCATCGCGCAGCAGTACGACACCGGTGAGGTGCTGATGCTCGGGTGGATGGACGACGAGGCCCTGCACCGCACCCTGACCACCGGCCGCTGCACCTACTGGTCCCGCAGCCGCCAGGAGTACTGGGTCAAGGGCGACACCTCCGGCCATGTCCAGCACGTCAAGTCCGTCGCCCTGGACTGCGACGCCGACGCGGTGCTCGTCAAGGTCGACCAGGTGGGGGCCGCCTGCCACACCGGGGACCGCACCTGCTTCGACGCCGACGTCCTTCCTCTGGGCCAGTAGGGTCGGGCGCCATGGATCTCGACACCTTCCGCAAGCTCGCCGCCGACCGCCGTGTCATCCCCGTCAGCCGCAAGCTCCTCGCGGACGGCGACACCCCGGTCGGGCTCTACCGCAAGCTCGCCGCCGAACGTGAGGGCACCTTCCTGCTGGAGTCCGCCGAGAACGGGCGCTCCTGGTCCCGGTACTCCTTCATCGGCGTACGCAGCGCCGCCACCCTCACCGAGCGCGAGGGCCAGGCGCACTGGCTCGGCACCCCGCCCGTCGGCGTCCCGGTCGAAGGCGACCCGCTCCAGGCCCTGCGCACCACCGTCGAGACGCTGCACACGCCGAAAGACCTCGCCTCCGGCATGCCGCCCTTCACCGGCGGCATGGTCGGCTATCTCGGCTACGACGTCGTGCGCAGGCTCGAGAAGATCGGGCCCGGCGAGCGCGACGACCTGCGGCTTCCCGAGCTGACCATGCTGCTCACCTCGGACCTCGCGGTGCTCGACCACTGGGACGGCACTGTCCTGCTGATCGCCAACGCCATCAACCACAACGACCTCGACACCGGCGTCGACGAGGCGTACGCGGACGCAGTCGCACGCCTCGACGCCATGGAGTCGGACCTCGCGCGTCCGCTGGCCTCCGCGCCCGCCGCGCTGCCGCCCTCCGAGCTGCCGGAGTTCTCCGCGCTCTGGGGTGGCAAGGACTACCAGGACGCCGTCGAGGACATCAAGGAACGGATCAGGGCGGGCGAGGCCTTCCAGGTCGTACCGTCGCAGCGGTTCGAAACGCCTTGCCACGCAAGCGCGCTGGATGTCTACCGGGTGCTCAGGGCCACCAATCCGTCGCCGTACATGTACCTCTTCCGCTTCCACGGCTTCGATGTCGTCGGCTCCAGCCCGGAGGCCCTGGTCAAGGTCGAGGACGGGCGGGCCATGGTGCATCCGATCGCGGGCACCAGGCCGCGCGGCGCGACGCCGCAGGAGGACCAGGCCCTCGCCGACGAGCTGATGGCCGACCCCAAGGAGCGCGCCGAGCATCTGATGCTCGTCGACCTCGGCCGCAACGACCTGGGCCGGGTCTGCGAGCCCGGCAGCGTCGAGGTCGTCGACTTCATGTCGGTCGAGCGGTACTCCCACGTCATGCACATCGTCTCGACCGTGACCGGCCGGGTCGCCGCGGGCCGTACCGCCTTCGACGTACTGACCGCCTGCTTCCCGGCCGGCACGCTCTCCGGCGCCCCCAAGCCCCGGGCGATGCAGATCATCGACGAGCTGGAGCCCTCGCGGCGCGGACTGTACGGCGGCTGCGTCGGCTATCTCGACTTCGCCGGCGACTCCGACACCGCGATCGCCATCCGCACCGCGCTGCTCCGCGACGGCACGGCATTCGTACAGGCCGGAGCGGGTGTGGTGGCCGACTCGGACCCGGTCGCCGAGGACACCGAGTGCCGTAACAAGGCGGCCGCGGTGCTCCGCGCCGTCCACACCGCGAACCGCCTCAACAACCGACGGGACGGTAAGGGATAGTGGGGTACGTGAGTGCTGTACCCGTACCCCAGCCCCGTGCCGAAGCCGCCTCCGCCACAAGCAGCCGCCGCAGCCTCGCCGCCGCCCTGTTCCTCGGCGCCGTCGGCGCGGCCGTCGTGCTCATCGCCGCCGGTCAGATCTGGGCCGAGGGCAAGGCCGCCGTCGGTGGCGGCAGCCTTCCGCTCGAGGCGGCGGGCAGCGATGTCACCGGTGTTCCCACGGCGCTCGCCATCGTCGGCCTGGCCGCTCTCGTCGCCGTCTTCGCCGTACGCAGCGGAGGCCGGCTGCTCGTCTCCGCGCTGCTGGCCCTGAGCGGTGCGGGCGCGGCACTCGCCGCCTTCATCGGGGCCTCCGACAGCGCGGCTCTCGACGAGAAGGCCGCGCAGACCACCGGGGACACGGCCGCCACGGTGGACGCGCTCACCCACACCGCCTGGCCCTACGCGACCGCGGCCGGCGGCCTGCTGATCCTGCTCGCCGGGCTGCTCGCGCTGCGCTACGGCAAGCAGTGGCCCGCCATGTCGGGCCGTTACGAGCGCGACGGCACCCCACGGCCCCGCAAGGCCGCGGTGGTGGACCCGGACCGGCCCGAGGATCTGTGGAAGGCTCTGGACCGCGGCGAGGACCCGACGCGCGAGGCGTGACGGACCCCACGTCATGCCACGGCACGGCATACGGGACAATGAGCGTTGAGCTCAGTGCTCACCACCGAACAACAGCTCACCCAGCACATCGACGAGGAGCGCATTAATGTCGGGCACCAGCCACGGACACACCCCGGCCGCCTGGACCGGTGTCACCATCGCCTTCATCGGCTTCTGCATCGCAGGCCTCTTCATGGTGGCGGCCAACCCCCTCGGCTTCTGGGCCGGTATCGGCGTCATCGCGCTCGGCGGTGTGGTCGGCGCGGCCATGAAGGCCGCCGGCCTCGGCATGCCGAAGGAGTCCGAGGCCTCGGTGCGGGCCAGGCACCACGCCGCCCAGGCGACGGCGCAGCCCGCGCAGGCGCAGAGCACCGCCTGACGCCGCGGTTCAGCTCCACGAGGCGCAGTCCGGCGCACCGGGCTGCGCCTTTCTGTATGAGCTGCGCCTTTCCGCAGGAACGGAGAGAATCACGGGGTGGACGCCATGCCTTCCTCCACCACACCGGCCCGCGAGCCCGGCCAGGCCCCGCTCGCGCGGCGCCTGGCCACTCCGCTGGCGACCCTCGCCGGGGTCGCGGCGTCCTTCGCGTACGTCGGCACGGTCGATCCCAATGAACCGGGCCACTACCCGGTCTGCCCGCTGTTCCGCTTCACCGGGATCTACTGCCCCGGCTGCGGCGGGCTGCGCAGCGCCCACGCGTTCATCCACGGCGATCTGGGGACTGCCCTCGGGTCCAACGCGGTGGCCGTCGTGGGCTACGGAATCTTCGCCGCGGTGTGGGTGATGTGGCTGATTCGCGCGGTACGGGGAGTGCCCCTGCGGATTACCCTCGGGCCCGCGTGGTGGTGGTCGCTCGGAGGTGTTCTGCTGATCTTCAGCGTGGTCCGGAACCTGCCATTCGGCTCCGCGCTGGCTCCGTAAAGTCCCAGGTAGTGGGACAGCCGTCCACCGGATGTGAGCCCGAGGCCATCCTGCGGATACCATCGACATGGCTGATCCTGATCCATCTCCACGTCCCGGAAGGGGGCCGCTCGCGTGAGTGTGCTCGACGAGATCATTGAAGGCGTACGCGCCGACCTCGCAGAGCGGCAGGCGCGTGTCAGCCTCGACGAGCTCAAGGAGCGTGCCGCCAAGGCTCCTGCGGCCAAGGACGGCGTCGCCGCGCTGCGCGGCGAAGGCGTCCATGTGATCTGCGAGGTCAAGCGCTCCAGCCCGTCGAAGGGCGCGCTCGCCGCGATCGCCGATCCGGCCGGGCTCGCCGCCGACTACGAGGCGGGCGGCGCGGCCGTCATCTCCGTGCTGACCGAGCAGCGCCGCTTCGGAGGATCGCTCGCCGACCTCGAAGCCGTTCGCGCCAAGGTCGACATCCCCGTGCTGCGCAAGGACTTCATCGTCACCGCGTACCAGCTGTGGGAGGCCAGGGCCTACGGCGCCGACCTCGTGCTGCTGATCGTGGCCGCCCTCGAGCAGGAGGCGCTGGTCTCGCTGATCGAGCGCGCCGAGTCGATCGGGCTCACCCCGCTGGTCGAGGTGCACGACGAGGACGAGGCCGAGCGCGCGGTCGAGGCAGGTGCGAAGATCATCGGCGTCAACGCCCGCGATCTGAAGACGCTCAAGGTCGACCGCTCCGTTTTCGAGCGGGTCGCCCCCGAGATCCCGGCGCATATCGTCAAGATCGCCGAGTCCGGTGTACGTGGTCCGCACGATCTGATCGCCTACGCCAACGTCGGCGCCGATGCGGTGCTCGTCGGCGAGTCCCTGGTCACCGGCCGTGACCCGAAGTCGGCCGTCGCCGACCTGGTCGCCGCGGGCGCCCACCCGGCTCTGCGGCACGGCCGGAGCTGACCGCCCCATGACCGCCGCCGCCCGCACTGTCGCACCGCCGTACCGGACGCCCTCGCGCCCGGCGACGGCGGACGCGGCCCTGTGCGTATCGGCGGCAGACTTCGGCGCCCCTCGGGGCACGAGGACCGGCACGGTTTCCCGCGGCGCGGTGCTCGCCGCGGCGCCGGGGACGAGCCTGGCGGCGAGCGCCGCGCGTGACCCCTACGCCAGGCTCGCCCGTGGCTGCAAGCCCCGCGGCTGCCGGGCCCCGGCCCGCCGGGTGCACGGCCGCCGGGTGCGCTATGTCATCGGGTCCGAGCCGGGACAGGTCAACGGCATGCGATGGCGCGCGGTCCGCGCGTGCGACTGCCACTAGGCGGTCTCCGGCGGGTGCTTTCCCCTACCCGCCCCCTTCCTGAACCGGGGCTCCGCCCCGGACCCCGCGCCTCAATAGCCGGCGCGGCATGGGTTCCGCCCGTCTGCGGAAACTCAAGCCCGTCCGGCGATTGAGGACACGCCCGAAGGGCGTACGGGGGTCTGGGGCGGAGCCCCGGGTTACGGGAAGGGGTGGGTGGGGGAGCAACGCACGCCCCGCCAGTCACCCGCGCACGCGCATACGGTGACCCATGTCAGCCAGACTTCTGGGGCATACGGCCCCGACAAGGAGCACGTCGCAATGTCGAGCGACTTCTTCATCCCGGACCCGGAGGGTCAGGTTCCCAGCGCCGAGGGCTACTTCGGCGCGTTCGGCGGCAAGTTCATCCCCGAGGCGCTCGTCGCCGCGGTCGACGAGGTAGCCGTCGAGTACGACAAGGCCAAGGCCGACCCCGCCTTCGCCGCCGAGCTCAACGACCTGATGGTCAACTACACGGGCCGCCCGAGCGCGCTCACCGAGGTGCCCAGGTTCGCCGAGCACGCCGGCGGTGCGCGGGTCTTCCTCAAGCGGGAGGACCTCAACCACACCGGATCGCACAAGATCAACAACGTGCTCGGCCAGGCGCTGCTCACCAAGCGGATGGGCAAGACCCGGGTCATCGCCGAGACCGGCGCCGGACAGCACGGCGTCGCGACCGCGACAGCCTGCGCCCTCTTCGGCCTCGAGTGCACGATCTACATGGGCGAGATCGACACCCAGCGCCAGGCCCTGAACGTGGCCCGGATGCGGATGCTCGGAGCCGAGGTCATCCCGGTGGCCTCCGGCAGCCGGACCCTGAAGGACGCCATCAACGAGGCGTTCCGCGACTGGGTCGCCAACGTGGACCGTACGCACTATCTCTTCGGCACGGTCGCCGGACCGCACCCCTTCCCCGCGATGGTCCGCGACTTCCACCGGGTCATCGGCGTCGAGGCCCGTCGCCAGATCCTGGAGCGAGCCGGCCGGCTGCCGGACGCGGCCGTCGCCTGCGTCGGCGGCGGATCCAACGCGATCGGGCTGTTCCACGCCTTCATCCCGGACGCGGATGTACGCCTCGTGGGCTGCGAGCCCGCGGGCCACGGCATCGAGACCGGCGAGCACGCGGCCACCCTGACCGCGGGCGAGCCCGGCATCCTGCACGGCTCGCGCTCGTACGTCCTGCAGGACGAGGAGGGCCAGATCACCGAGCCGTACTCGATCTCCGCAGGGCTCGACTACCCCGGCATCGGCCCCGAGCACTCGTACCTCAAGGACAGCGGCCGGGCCGAGTACCGTGCGGTGACCGACGACGAGGCCATGCAGGCGCTGCGCCTGCTGTCCCGTACCGAGGGCATCATCCCGGCGATCGAGTCCGCGCACGCGCTGGCCGGGGCTCTGGAGGTCGGCAAGGAGCTGGGCAAGGACGGACTGATCGTGATCAATCTGTCCGGCCGCGGCGACAAGGACATGGACACCGCCGCCCGATACTTCGGGCTGTACGACGGCGAGGGGGACGCGAAGGTCGCCGCCGACGCCTCCGCGGAGAACGGCTACGCCGAGATCAGGAGGGACGCGAAGTGAGCGGCAACATCCAGCTGTTGAGCGACACCCTGGCGCAGGCCAGGAACGAGAACCGGGCCGCGCTCATCGCGTACCTCCCGGCCGGCTTCCCGACCGTCGACGGCGGGATCGAGGCCGTCAAGGCCGCCTTCGAGGGCGGCGCGGACGTGGTGGAGGTCGGGCTGCCGCACAGTGACCCCGTCCTCGACGGCCCCGTCATCCAGACGGCCGACGACATCGCGCTGCGCGGCGGCGTCAAGATCGCCGATGTGATGCGTACGGTCCGGGAGACGCACGAGGCCACCGGCAAGCCGGTCCTCGTCATGACGTACTGGAATCCGATCGACCGGTACGGCATCGAGCGCTTCACCGCCGAGCTGGCCGAGGCGGGCGGCGCGGGCTGCATCCTGCCCGACCTGCCGGTCCAGGAGGCGGGCGGATGGCGCGAGCATGCCGAGAAGCACGGCCTCGCCACCGTCTTCGTCGTCGCGCCGAGCAGCCAGGACGCACGGCTGGCGAAGATCACTGAGGCCGGTTCCGGCTTTGTGTACGCGGCCTCGCTGATGGGTGTCACGGGCACCCGCGAGTCCGTGGGCGCGCAGGCTCAGGACCTGGTGCGGCGTACCCGGGCCACCACCGAACTGCCGGTCTGCGTGGGCCTCGGGGTGTCCAACGCCGAGCAGGCCGCGGAGGTCGCCTCGTTCGCGGACGGCGTGATCGTCGGCTCGGCGTTCGTGAAGCGGATGCTCGACGCACCGGACCGTGCCGCGGGCCTTGAGGCGGTACGGGAGCTGGCGGGCGACCTCGCCAAGGGTGTACGCAGGGGCGAGTAGCTCATACGGGTGGAAATGGGACCGGGGAGGCATGCACATGCCTCCCCGGTTCGTTTGCGGGATGTGAGCGAGAAGAACCAGGGACAGAAGCAGACCGCGCGCGAGCGGCTTCAGCAGGAACGTGAGCGGGACAAGGCGCGGGAGAAGCGCCGGCGGACCCTGATCGTGGCGGCGGCGGTGGTGGGCGTACTGGGCCTCGCCGCCGTGGTCGGCGTGGTCGCCGCCAATTCCGGGAAGAAGGGCAGCGGCTCCGATGCCGGTCCTCTCCTTGCGCCCGCGGGAGTGCAGGGCAAGGACCAGCTCGCGATCCCGGTGGGCGCGAGCGACGCCCCGTCCACGCTCACGGTGTGGGAGGACTTCCGCTGCCCGATCTGCGCGAAGTTCGAGAGCGTCGCCCGGGGCACCCTCCACGAGCTGGAGCAGACGGGTCAGGCCAAGATCGAGTACCACCTCGCCACCATCATCGACGGGAACATGGGCGGCACCGGCTCGCTTCGCGCAGCGAATGCCGCGGCATGCGCACAGGACGTCGGGAAGTTCGCCCCGTACCACGATGTCCTCTACCAGAACCAGCCTGCGGAGACGGACGACGCCTTCGGCAAGAACAGCAGGCTGATCGAGCTCGCCGGGAAGGTCGAGGGACTCGACACCCCGGAATTCCGCAGTTGCGTCGAGGACGGCAAGCACGACGCCTGGGTGGCGAAGTCGAACACCGCCTTCCGCAACAGCGGCTTCCGCGGTACACCGACCGTGCTGCTCAACGGGGAGTCGATCTTCCCGGACAAGGGCGGCGAGCCGATCACCACAGCCAATCTGAAGAAGTGGGTCGAAGAGGCGAACAAGGGCAAGAAGCCGGGCACCAAGCGGTCGACGCCGAGCCCGACTTCGCCTGCCTCCTGACGCGGCCTGACGGACTGCCTCGAGCCGCGGCTCGTTACCCAGACGTTGCCGGGTGGGTTGCCGCACGTCCCACCCGGCAGGGTAGCGTCGGTCCTGCCATGGATATCGCCTACATTCCCAGCCCGTCGACCGGAGTGCTCCATCTCGGACCGCTCCCGCTGCGCGGCTACGCGTTCTGCATCATCATCGGTGTCTTTGTGGCCGTCTGGTACGGCAACAAGCGCTGGATCGCGCGGGGCGGCAAAGCCGGCACCGTGGCCGACATCGCCGTCTGGGCGGTGCCCTTCGGTCTCGTCGGCGGCCGGCTCTACCATGTGATCACCGATTACCAGCTGTACTTCAGCGAGGGTGAGAACTGGGTCGACGCCTTCAAGATCTGGGAGGGCGGCCTCGGTATCTGGGGCGCGATCGCGCTGGGCGCGGTCGGTGCCTGGATCGGCTGCCGCCGCCGCGGGATCCCGCTGCCGGCCTGGGCGGACGCCCTGGCACCCGCCGTCGCCTTCGCGCAGGCGATCGGCCGCTGGGGCAACTGGTTCAACCAGGAGCTGTACGGCAAGCCGACGGATCTGCCGTGGGCCCTCAAGATCACCGAGGGCACCAACCGCGAGGCCGGCCTCTACCACCCCACATTCCTGTACGAGTCCCTGTGGTGCGTCGGCGTCGCGGTGCTCGTCATCTGGGCCGACCGCCGCTTCAAGCTGGGACACGGCCGGGCGTTCGCGCTGTATGTCGCGTCGTACTGCGTGGGCCGGGGCTGGATCGAGTACATGCGCGTCGACGAGGCGCACCACGTACTGGGGCTGCGCCTCAATGTGTGGACCTCGATCGTCGTCTTTGTGCTGGCGGTGACCTACATCGTGATCTCGTCGCGGGTGCGGCCGGGGCGCGAGGAGATCGTGGAGCCGGAGACGGCGAAGTCGGAGGTGGCGAAGCCCGCGGCGGACGCCGGAGGCGACGACTCTGCGGCAGACGGGTCGGAAGGCACGTCGGAAGGCGCGTCGGAAGGCACGTCGGACGGGACGTCGCAGGACCCCGCAGACGGGGACGAGAAGACTGACGCGGACGCGGAGTCGGCCAAGAAGGGCTGACGGCACGAGCCGTACGCAGGGGCCGCCGGAATCGAAAGGATTCCGGCGGCCTTTGCCTGTCGGGGGATGAACACGACGCGCCCGGAGGCCGGACGACGAGTACGCCGAGCCGTACGGAATCAGGGTTCCTCGCGTCGCGCGAGGGCGAGGGTGCGCTGCGCCGCGGCCACGACCGCCGCGTCGACGAAGCGGCCGTCCGGCAGGGCCAGCGCGCCCTCGTCCGTGGCGGCCGCTTTGACGATCTCCTCCGCCGCCTCGATCTCCTCGGGCGTGGGGCGGAACGCCCGCTCGATGACCGGGAGCTGGTCGGGGTGGATGGCCGCCCGGCCCAGGAAGCCGAGCGAGCGGCCGTGGGTGCAGGAGGCGTAGAGGGCGTCCAGGTCGCGGATGTCGGGGAAGACGGACTGGGCGGGTGGTGGGAGTTGCGCGGCACGGGCGGCGATCACGATGCGGGTGCGTGGCCAGTCGAGGCCGGTGCCGTCCCGTACACCGAGATCGGCCCGGAGATCGGACTCGCCGATGGCGATGCCGCGGACGGCGGGGTGGGCGGTGGCGATCGTGTACGCGTGCTCCACGGCGAGCGCGGATTCGAGGAGCGGGTAGAGCGGGACGCCCGGGGCCCGGGCCGCGATCCGCTGAATGTCAGAGGCGTGTGCGACCTTGGGGATACGCAGCGCACAGAGGCCCGGAAGTCCGGTGAGGGCCTTGATGTCATGGGGGGTGTTGATACGGACATGGACCGGGAGGGGATGGCGGGACGCGAGGAGTTCGACGGTGGCGGCCAGCGCGTACTTCTTGCGGCCCGGGGACACCGCGTCCTCCAGATCGACGATCACGACATCGGCGGCGGAGGCGAGTGCTTTGTGCACGACCTCGGGTCGGTCCCCGGGGGCGTACAGATAAGTGAGGGGGATGGTCATACGGCGCCCTGGGTGCGGAGAGCGGTGATATCGGCCAGGGACAGACCGAGTTCGGTGAGCACCGCGTCCGTGTCGGCGCCGTGCGGGCGGCCTGCCCAGCGGATGGTGCCGGGGGTGTCGGAGAGGCGGAAGAGGACGTTCTGCATACGGAGGGGGCCGAGCTCGGGGTCGAGGACTTCGGTGATGGTGTCCAGCGCCCGGTACTGGGGATCTTCCATGACATCGCGGATGTCGTAGATCGGAGCGATCGCAGCTTCGGCCTTCTCGAATGCGGACATGGCTTCGGAGCGGGTGCGGCGGGCGATCCAGTTGCCCACCGCATCGTCGAGTTCGTCCGCGTGCTCCGCGCGGCCGCTGCCGGTGGCGAACCACGGCTCGTCGATCAGCTCGGGGCGGCCGACCAGATGCATGACGCGTTCGGCGATGGACTGGGCCGAGGTGGAGACGGCCAGCCAGCAGCCGTCGGCCGTGCGGTAGGTGTTGCGCGGTGCGTTGTTGCGGGAGCGGTTGCCGGTGCGCTGCTGAATGTAGCCGAGCTGGTCGTACCAGAGGGGCTGCGGGCCCAGCACGGTCAGGATCGGCTCGATGATCGCCATGTCGACGACCTGGCCGCGGCCCGTCGCGGTGCGGGCGGTGAGCGCGGTCATCACGGCGTAGGCGGTGGCGAGCGCCGCGATCGAGTCGGCGAGGCCGAACGGAGGGAGGGTCGGCGGACCTTCGGGCTCGCCGGTGATGGAGGCGAAGCCGCTCATTGCCTCGGCGAGGGTGCCGAAGCCGGGGCGGTGGGAGTACGGGCCGAACTGCCCGAAGCCGGTGACGCGGGTGAGGACGAGTCGGGGGTTGGCCGCGCTCAGTTCGTCCCAGCCGAGCTGCCACCTCTCCAGGGTGCCGGGGCGGAAGTTCTCGATGATCACGTCGGCGGTGCTCGCGAGGAGGAGGAGGGTCTCGCGGCCACCGGGGCTGGACAGATCGAGGGTGACGGTGCGTTTGTTGCGGCCGAGCAGCTTCCACCAGAGGCCGACGCCGTCCTTGGTGGGGCCGTGGCCGCGGGAGGGGTCGGGCCGGGTGGGGTGCTCGACCTTGATGACCTCCGCGCCGAAGTCGCCGAGCATCGTGGCGGCGAGCGGGCCCGCGAAGAGAGTGGCCAGGTCGAGGACGCGCAGTCCGTGCAGGGGAGTGGGGGTCATGAGGCGTCGATCTCGGAGCGGTACGGCATGGAGGTGGATGCGCCCGCGCGCTGGACACACAGGGCTGCGGCGGCCGAGGCCCAGCTGAGGGCCTGCTGTACGGGGCGGCCCTCGACGAGCGCGACGGCGAGAGTGCCGACGAAGGTGTCGCCCGCCGCGGTGGTGTCCACGGCGGTGACCCGGGGTGCCGGGACGGTGAGGGGCGCGGCCCCTCTCCGCGCGTAAAGGCTGCCTGCCGCGCCGAGCGTGATCACGACCTCGGGGACCTGACGCAGCAGCGCCTCGGCCGCGGCATGCGGGTCGGCGATGCCGGCCAGGGTGGCTGCCTCGTGCTCGTTGGGGACCAGCAGATCGGTGGCGCCGAGGAGTGCGGGAGGGAGGGGCTGGGCGGGGGCGGGGGTGAGGACGGTCCGTACACCGTGGCGGCGGGCGGCTTCGGCGCCGTCGAGCACGGCGCTCAGCGGGAGTTCGAGCTGGAGCAGCAGCGCGTCGGCGGTGGCGATGAGGGCCTCGTCGCCGGGGACGAGGTGGGTGACGGTGCCGTTCGCGCCGGGGATCACGACGATCGAGTTGCCGCCTTCGTCGTCGACGACGATGTGCGCGGTGCCGGAGGGGACGTCGGCGGTCCGCAGGAGGTCGGTGTCGACGCCGGAGGAGACGAGCGTCTGCCGCAGGCGTACACCGAAGTCGTCCGAGCCGACCGCGCCGATCATCGCGACGTCGCCGCCGGCGCGGGCGGCGGCTACGGCCTGGTTGGCGCCCTTGCCGCCGGGGATCGTACGGAACTCACGTCCCGTGACGGTCTCTCCGCGTTTCGGCGCGTGCGCGACGTACGCGACCAGGTCCATGTTGGTGCTGCCGAGCACCACGATTCCGGTCATGGGCGGAGTGCCTCCTGGTGGGTGAGGTGGGCGAGGGTGTCGAAGCCGATGCCGTCGAAGCCGGCGACGGAGGTGGCGAGACGGTTCTTGAGCGGTGCGGTCCAGCGGTGGGGGATGGCGTCGGGGTGGCCGGCGAGCAGCCCGGCGATGGAGCCTGCGGTCGCGCCGGTGGAGTCGGTGTCCCAGCCCCCGGACACGGCTCGGCAGATGGAGCCGGTGAAGTCGCCGTCGGCGTGAGTGAGAGCGGCGGCGAGAAGGGCGATGTTGGGGATGACATGGACCCAGTGGTGGTGGCCGTAGGCGGCGTGGAGCCGGTCGACTGCCTGGTCGAAGTTCGGTTCCTTGTGCGCGGTGTCGATACCGAAGCGGACGGCTTGGGCGAGGCGGGAGCGCGGGGGGACGACGCGCAGGCCGGTCCGCAGGCACTGGTGGATGTCGCTCCGGCCGCCGGCCGCGGTGGCGATGGTGGCTGCGATGAACATCGCACCGTAGACGCCGTTGGCGGTGTGGGTGAGCACGGCATCGCGGTGGGCCTGCGCGGCGGCGGCCGCGGGGTCGCCGGGGTGCGTCCAGCCGTGGACATCGGCGCGGATGGCGGCGCCGATCCACTCCCGGAAGGGGTTGCGGTGGCGGGCGGTGAGCGGGGGCTCGATGCCGGAGAGGAGGTTGCGGTAGGCAACGCGTTCGGCGGTGAAGGTCCGGCCGGCCGGAAGCTCGTCGAGCCAGAGCCGGGCGACGTGGTCGGTGGTGAAGCTCCTTCCGTGGCGCTGGAGGAGGACCAGATTGAGGAGGGGGTAGTTGAGGTCGTCGTCCTCGGGCATGCCGTCGATGTTCTCGGCGAGGGAGGTGGCGGCGGACCGGCGGTTCCAGGGGTGGGCGGCGGCGAGCTCGGCGGGGAGGCCTTTGGCGGTGAACCAGGTGTTGAGGGGCCAGTTGCCGGTGGCGCGGGCGAGGTCGCGGATGGCGGTGAGGGGGAGCTTCTCGACGGGCTTGCCGAGAAGACACCCGACGGCACGGCCGAGCCAGGCGGCCTGCAGGGCGTGGGGGTGGGCGTGGGCATTGGCGTGGGGGTGGCTTTCCCCCGACCCGCCCGTTCCCGGAGTGGGAGGCGGGCCCCCGGACCCCGTCCATGCTGCTTCGCGCGAGCCGGGCGCGGGTGGGCTGCCTTCGGGTTCGAGCGCACACCGTGCCTCGAACGAGTCCTGTGGGGGCGGGCCGTCGGGCGGTTGCGCCGGCTCATGGGGTGGGCCGGTCGGCGCCGGGCCGGCAAGGCTTCCCGCTGCGTGCGGGGCCGGCGGTGTCGGCCAGGTGGGGCAGGCCGTGGCGATCGTGGGCAGGTCCGTTGGTTCCGCGTCCTTCAACGGGGAAGACAGTCGGGCCAGTTCGGCCAGGAGCTCGACCGCCAAGGCACGGAGATGCGGCGGGGCCGGGGTCGGGGAGGCTCCCGCGTGAGGTGGGGTTTCGGGGCCGCCCGCCGTCTGCCAGCGGGTACGGATCTCCGTCGCGTCGCGGCCGTCCTCCTCCGCCTGGCGCAGTTCGTGGCCCAGCAGGTCCTCCGGCTGGACCCAGGTGAGGCGCAGGCTCGTCATCGTGCCTCCATCAGGCGCGCGAACGCCGACTCGTGGGATCGGTATCGTTCCGTGTCGCGGGTGAAGACCTCGCGGGTGACCGCCGCCAGTTCCCGCGCCGGCGCGTGCAGGTCGATGCGGCTCGCCTCGGCCACCGTCTTCGCCCAGTCGCGCGGCACCGCGGACTCGCCGTGGAGCGCCCCCGCGATCGCTCCGGCCATTGTCGCGATCGAGTCGCAGTCGCGGCCGTAGTTGACGGCGCCCAGGACCGTACGGCGGTAGTCGCCCCCGCCCACCAGCAGCATTCCGAGCGCGATGGGGAGTTCCTCGATGGAGTGCAGCCGAGAGGGCCGGCGGGCCGCCAGGGACGGGGTGCGGTAGTCCGGACCGACCGTGTCGAAGGGAGCGACCGCCGTACGAAGAGGAACGAGGGCCGATTCGAAGTCCGAGTAGCCGGCTGCGGCTTCGGCCACCGCCTCGATCGCCGACTCCGTGCCGTCCTTGGCCAGTGGGAGCACCGTGTCGACGACCGAGGTGGGGGTGGCGTCGGGCAGGCAGGCAGCGGAGACTGCCGCCGCGAAGACGCCCGCCGCCTCTCGCCCGTACGAGGACTGGTGCGCGCCCGCGATGTCGATGGCCTCGGCATAAGCGGCCTCGGGATGCGCCGCGTTGACCAGGCCCACCGGCGCCATGTACATCGCCGCGCCGCAGTTGACGATGTTGCCCGCGCCTGCCTCGCGCGGATCGTTGTGCCCGTAGTGGAGGCGGGTCACCATCCACTTCTCGGCGAGGAAGACGCGTTGCAGGGGCAGCGCCTCCGCCTCGAGCTCCGGGATCCAGCGGGGGGTCGACATCAGGTCGGGGACCAGGTGGTCGGCGACGGCGTACGCGTCGAGATGGTCGCGTACGGTCGCGTACACGCGGATCAGCGCGTGCGTCATGAGGGTGTCGTCGGTGATGTGGCCGTCGCCCTTGTGGTACGGCGCGATGGGGCGGGCGGTGCGCCAGGCCCCGCCGCTCCACGGGCCGACGATGCCGTGGACGCGGCCGCCGTGCCGTTCCACGATCTGCTCCGGGCTGTAGCCCTCGACCGGGCCGCCGAGCGCGTCACCGACAGCCGCTCCGATGAGGCTGCCGGCGATCCGGTCATCGAGTGCGAGCGTCGTCTCGAGTGTCGTCGTCGTCATGTCGGAATTGTCCACCCGGGGCGGTCAGTTCCGTGTGTGCGAGCAGCCCGGCGAGTTCGACCAGATCCGTGCCGGCGAGCCGGGGGAGCGCGCAGCCCGCGAGGGTGCGGCAGGCGTCGCGCCAGGTGGCGGGGACGGAATCGCCGCCGCCGAGCGCGCCGGTCAGCGCGCCGGCGAGGGCGGGGGCGGAGTCGGCGACGCGGGAGAGGCAGGCGGCCGCGGGCACGGCCTCGGCGACCCGGCCGCGGGCGGCGGTGGCGAGGGCGAGGGCGACCGGGACGGTTTCGGCGGCGGCGATGCCGTAGCTGTAGACGTGGTCGACGATCTGGTGCTCGAGGAGCGGTACGAGTTCGAAGGCGCCGTTCGCGTCGCGGGCGAGTTTCACGGCGTGCTGGGCGTTGCGGCCGATCTCGGTGGCGTCGGGGAGCTCGGCGAGGGCGGCGTCGACCGCGTCGTCGACGGACGCGCCGCCGAGCGCCGCGGCCACGGCGGCGGCCATGGCGCGTGCGCCGTGCACTCCGTCGCCGTCCTGGGTGTAGCGCGCGTCGAACTCGGCGAGCGTGGCGGCGGCGAGCGGGTCGCCGGGGTGGACGACGGCGAGAACGGCGGCGCGTACGCAGGCGGCGTCGTCGAAGTAGTGCGGGTTGTCGTGGCCGGTGGCGGGCGGGCGGAGGCCGGTGGCGAGATTGCCGAGTCCGGCGCGTACGGAGATCCGGGCGCGGAGTTGGAGTACGGCGGACTCGACCTCTGGGGCGCGCTCGGCGGCTGCCGCGATCTCGCTGGCGAGGGAGTTCCAGGCGAGGTCGACGGCGGCGCGAATACGGCGGCCGGGGGGCAGGCCGGTGAGGAGGTCACCGGCGGCGGTGAGCACGGTCTCGGCGGCGAAGGCGGCCCACTCGGCGTCGTCGGAAGGGCCGAGGAGGAGGGGTTCGGGGGGCTGGTTGAGGGCGATGGGGACGGGGAGGGTGGTGGTGGCGTTCTGCTCGGCGAAGGTGTCGAGCTCACGGGTGAGACGGCGGGTCCACTCGGGCATCCGGGCGGCGCGGTGCCGGGCGGCGGGCCACCCGGCGGCGTCACCGGCGGCGAGGCCGAGGAGGAGACCTTCGATGGGGCGGGGCGCGGGGTCGTGCGGTCCTGCTGGATTCGGGGCTTCGCGTGAGCCCGGGCGCCTGTCGGGCGGGAGGCCCCGCAGCCCTCCGGGGCTCGGTGCTTCGCGCGAGAGCAGGGGGCTGTCGGGGCCTCCGGGACTCTGCGCTTCGGGCCTGGCCCGTGTGGGCTCCCGGCGGCTCGTCGCGGGTTGCCCGGCCGCCGCCTGGTGCTCGGGTGTCATGACGCCGCCTGCGGGTCGTCGTCCGGGGTCAGGAGTTCCGCGATGTCCAGCACGTGGTAGCCGCTCATCGACGGGAGGCAGCTCCCGCGGACCGGGCCGATCACCGAGGACCATTCGGCGGGGATCGCCGTGGCGCCCGACACCGCTCCCGCCAGCGCGCCCGCCACCGCCGCCGTCGTGTCCGCGTCGCGGCCCATGTTGACCGCCGTCAGGACCGACGTACGGAAGTCTCCGCGGGCCGCCGCGAACGCGCCGAACGCCAGGCCCACCGCCTCCGGGGCCAGGTCCGTCCACGGGTAGCCGCCGATGACGACCGCCGAGCGGACCGCCCGTTCCTTGGAGAGCGCATCCGCGTAGGTGTGCTGGGCCGCGACGACCGCGCGGCGCAGCGAGCGGGCCGTCCAGGAGTCCATGGGGACCACGGACAGGGCCGCGCCGATCACCCCGGCCGGCCCCGCTCCCGCCATCGCCGCGGCCACGCCTGCCGCCACCGCCTGGCCGCCGTAGATGCCCTCGCCGTCGTGGCTGACGCTGCCGTCGATCGCGACCAGCCGCGCCGCCTCCGCCGGGTGGCCCGCCGCGAAGACGCCGAACGGCGCCGCGCGCATCGCCAGGCCATCGCTCCAGGCGTGCCGGTGCTGCGCCGAGATGGGGGCGGCGAGCCCGCGCCGCAGATTCTCGAGCGTGCCGCGTTCGCTGAACCCCGCGCCCCGGAACGGGCCTTCGTCGAGGTCCGCGATCCATTGGTGCCACGCCTTCTCCACATGGGCCACGGTCAGGGCCGAGCCGTGCCGGGCGAGGAGGAGGCCGGAGAAGATGGCGTACTCCGTGTCGTCCGTGCCCGCCGGATGCTCGCTCACAAAGCCCTCGATACGGCCCCACCGGCGGCGGATCTCGGACGGCCGCATGTTCTCGGCGGGAGCGCCGAGCGCGTCGCCCACCGCGAGACCGAGCATTGCGCCGCAGGCCCGCTCGCGGATGTCGGCGGAGGAGGGGCCGGTCGGATCAGCGGGATTGCATGCAATCAACTCCATGGGGCGGGCCCCTTTCGCGCGCACCGAGCCTGTTCCTCCATCTGTGCCACATGTGACGCGCGAGGAGTCTGAGAAACGTGTCTGTCACCCGGACCGCCCTCCGGCTCCGGAACCCGGACCGCCCTCCGGCTCCGGCGCCGGACCGCCCTCCGGCTCTGGAACCCGGACCGCCCTCCGGCTCCGGCGCCGGACCGTCTCCCGCCCGGCGGCCAGGTAAGTACGGCCTGCCTTGCTGGCGGACCCCTTACATCGTGCGTATTTTCAAGGGTGAAGGGGGAGCGGGACCACCGGGCCCGCTGCAGGAAAAGGGGAGAACTGTGTCCATCATCGAAACCGAAGCGACGCTCCACGAAGCGCACCGCGACAATCACACGCACCGTGATGTGAACGGCGGCTGGCTGCGCCCCGCGGTCTTCGGCGCGATGGACGGACTGGTCTCCAACCTGGCGCTGATGACCGGTGTCGCGGGCGGCTCGGTCTCCCAGCAGACCATCGTTATCACCGGCCTGGCCGGCCTCGCGGCGGGCGCCTTCTCCATGGCGGCCGGCGAGTACACCTCCGTCGCCTCCCAGCGCGAGCTCGTACAGGCCGAACTGGACGTCGAGCGGCGGGAGTTGCGCAAGCACCCCGTCGACGAGATGGAGGAGCTGGCGGCGCTGTACGTCGCGCGCGGCGTGGAGCCCGCGCTCGCCCGCGAGGTGGCGATGCAGCTCTCCAGGGACCCCGAGCAGGCGCTGGAGATCCATGCCCGCGAGGAGCTCGGCATCGACCCGGACGACCTGCCGTCGCCGACCGTCGCCGCGATCTCGTCCTTCGGTTCGTTCGCGCTGGGCGCGCTGCTGCCCGTACTGCCGTATCTGCTCGGCGCAACCGCTCTGTGGCCGGCGGTGCTGCTGGCGCTCGTCGGACTCTTCGCCTGCGGTGCGCTCGTCGCCCGCGTGACGGCGCGCAGCTGGTGGTACAGCGGGCTGCGCCAGCTGGTCCTCGGTGGCGCGGCGGCGGCCCTCACCTACGGGCTCGGAGCGCTGTTCGGCGCCGCGGTCTGACACCTTCCGGCAGTCACCCCGCCCCTCCTCCGACACCTGCGCACCGGCCCCTCGCCAGGGGCCGGTGCGCTGTCGCAATGCGCGCCGGTCCCGCAAGTTGTGACGTACGTCCTCTCTGCGGATCCGGCGAGGAGTGAGACACTATGCGAGACGCCACATAAGTAGCCGTTTACTCGACGGTTTCGAGTCCTTAACCACCGGGCATGAGCCGTAGACACTGCGGGCAATGAGGCCTGCTCTGCGACGGGCTTGCGGACATCGATCTGTCCGACTTGACCCATCTCCACCGCTTCGCGCGGTGTCCGCATGCTGGAACCAGCTATCCACTTTTCGAGAAGCACTCCATCATGTAATCTGCACGAAATTTCGCGGAGGGCCAACGTCGTCCCTCGGCAGCTGTATTTGCCACGACGACGACGGGAGAGCCGATGCGTTCCGACGCCTGGTCGCCCATGGACGGTCGCCCCACCCCCCAGGGGATGTACGACCCCCGTAACGAACACGACGCCTGCGGCGTCGGGTTTGTGGCCACCCTTACCGGTGTTCCCAGCTATGAGCTGGTCGAGCAGGCGCTGACCGTACTGCGGAATCTGGAGCACCGCGGTGCCACCGGCTCCGAGCCCGACTCGGGTGACGGCGCCGGCATCCTGCTTCAGGTCCCGGACGCCTTCCTGCGCGAGGTCAGCGGTTTCGACCTCCCCGAGGCCGGTGCGTACGCCGTCGGAATCGCCTTCCTGCCGGCCGGCGACAGCACCAACGCCGTCTCACACATTGAGACGATCGCCGCCGAGGAAGGCCTGAACGTCCTCGGCTGGCGCGAGGTCCCGGTCACCCCGGATCTGCTCGGCAGCGGCGCCCGCGCCACCATGCCGGCCTTCTCGCAGCTCTTCGTCTCGGACGGTACGAGCACGGGTATCGCGCTGGACCGCAAGGCCTTCGTGCTGCGCAAGCGCGCCGAGCGCGAGGCCGGGGTCTACTTCCCGTCGCTCTCCGCCCGCACGATCGTCTACAAGGGCATGCTGACCACCGGCCAGCTGGAGCCCTTCTTCCCGGACCTCTCCGACCGGCGCTGCGCCACGGCCGTCGCGCTCGTCCACTCGCGGTTCTCCACGAACACCTTCCCGAGCTGGCCGCTGGCCCACCCGTACCGTTTCGTCGCGCACAACGGCGAGATCAACACGGTCAAGGGCAACCGCAACTGGATGCGCGCCCGCGAGTCGCAGCTCGTGTCCGACCTCTTCGGAGCCGAGAAGCTGGAGCGGATCTTCCCGGTCTGTACGCCGGACGCCTCCGACTCCGCCTCCTTCGACGAGGTCCTCGAGCTCCTCCACCTCGGTGGCCGCTCGCTGCCGCACTCCGTGCTGATGATGGTCCCCGAGGCGTGGGAGAACCACGATTCCATGGACCCGGCCCGGCGCGGCTTCTACCAGTACCACTCCACGATGATGGAGCCCTGGGACGGTCCGGCCTGCGTCACCTTCACCGACGGCACCCAGGTCGGCGCGGTCCTCGACCGCAACGGTCTGCGACCCGGCCGCTACTGGGTGACCGACGAGGGACTCGTCGTCCTGTCCTCCGAGGTCGGCGTCCTCGACATCGACCCCGCGAAGGTCGTCCGCAAGGGCCGCCTCCAGCCCGGCAGGATGTTCCTCGTCGACACCGCCGAGCACCGCATCATCGAGGACGACGAGATCAAGTCCTCCCTCGCCGCCGAGCAGCCTTACCAGGAGTGGCTGGAGGCCGGCGAGATCGAGCTCGAGGACCTTCCCGAGCGCGAGCACATCGTCCACACCCATGCCTCGGTCACTCGCCGCCAGCAGACCTTCGGGTACACCGAGGAGGAGCTGCGCGTCATCCTCGCGCCGATGGCCCGTACCGCCGGTGAGCCGCTCGGCTCCATGGGTACGGACTCGCCGATCGCGGCCCTGTCCCAGCGCCCCCGGCTGCTCTTCGACTACTTCACCCAGCTCTTCGCGCAGGTCACCAACCCGCCGCTGGACGCCATCCGCGAGGAGCTCGTCACCTCGCTGCGCTCCTCGCTCGGCCCGCAGGGCAACATCCTGGAGCCGACCGCCGCGACCTGCCGCAGCGTCACCCTGCCCTTCCCGGTGATCGACAACGACGAGCTGGCCAAGCTCATCCACATCAACGCCGACGGCGACATGGCGGGCATGACCGCCGCGACGCTCTCCGGTCTCTACCGGGTCAGCGGCGGCGGTGACGCCCTCGCCGCCCGTCTCGAGGAGATCTGCGCCGAGGTCGACGCGGCCATAGAGGACGGCGCCCGACTGATCGTCCTCTCCGACCGGCACTCGGACGCCGAGCACGCGCCGATCCCGTCGCTGCTGCTCACCTCCGCCGTGCACCACCACCTCATCCGCACCAAGCAGCGCACACAGGTCGGTCTGCTGGTCGAGGCCGGTGATGTCCGCGAGGTGCACCATGTCGCGCTCCTCATCGGCTACGGCGCCGCCGCCGTCAACCCGTACCTGGCGATGGAGTCCGTCGAGGACCTGGTCCGCGCCGGTACGTTCATCCAGGGCCTGGAGCCCGAGCAGGCCATCCGCAACCTCATCTACGCCCTCGGCAAGGGCGTCCTGAAGGTCATGTCCAAGATGGGCATCTCGACGGTCGCCTCCTACCGCGGCGCGCAGGTCTTCGAGGCCGTCGGTCTCGACGACGCCTTCGTGGAGAAGTACTTCAACGGCACCGCCACGAAGATCGGCGGAGCCGGTCTCGAGGTCGTCGCCAAGGAGGTCGCCGCCCGGCACGCCAAGGCCTACCCGGCCTCCGGTATCTCCGCCACGCACCGTGCGCTGGAGATCGGGGGCGAGTACCAGTGGCGCCGCGAGGGCGAGCCGCACCTGTTCGACCCGGAGACGGTCTTCCGGCTGCAGCACGCCACGCGCTCGCGCAGCTACGACATCTTCAAGAAGTACACGGACCGGGTCAACGAGCAGTCCGAGCGCCTGATGACGCTGCGCGGTCTCTTCGGCTTCAGGTCCGACCGGGAAGCGATCTCCATCGACGAGGTCGAGCCGGTCTCCGAGATCGTCAAGCGCTTCTCCACCGGCGCCATGTCGTACGGCTCCATCTCCCGCGAGGCGCACGAGACCCTCGCCATCGCGATGAACCGGCTGGGTGGCAAGTCCAACACCGGTGAGGGCGGCGAGGACGCGGACCGGCTGTACGACCCGGAGCGCCGTTCCTCCATCAAGCAGGTCGCCTCCGGCCGCTTCGGTGTGACGAGCGAGTACCTGGTCAACGCGGACGACATCCAGATCAAGATGGCGCAGGGCGCGAAGCCCGGCGAGGGCGGCCAGCTGCCCGGTCACAAGGTCTACCCGTGGGTCGCCAAGACCCGGCACTCCACCCCGGGTGTCGGTCTGATCTCGCCGCCGCCGCACCACGACATCTACTCCATCGAGGATCTGGCTCAGCTGATCCACGACCTCAAGAACGCCAACCCGGCCGCGCGTATCCACGTGAAGCTGGTCTCCGAGGTCGGTGTCGGCACGGTGGCCGCGGGTGTCTCCAAGGCGCACGCGGACGTCGTCCTCATCTCCGGCCACGACGGCGGTACCGGCGCCTCGCCGCTCACCTCGCTGAAGCACGCGGGCGGCCCGTGGGAGCTCGGCCTCGCCGAGACCCAGCAGACCCTGCTGCTCAACGGCCTGCGCGACCGCATCGTCGTACAGACCGACGGCCAGCTGAAGACCGGCCGCGATGTCGTCATCGCCGCGCTGCTGGGCGCCGAGGAGTTCGGTTTCGCGACCGCGCCGCTCGTTGTCTCCGGCTGCGTCATGATGCGTGTCTGCCATCTGGACACCTGCCCGGTCGGCATCGCCACACAGAACCCGGTGCTGCGCGACCGGTTCTCCGGCAAGGCCGAACACGTCGTCAACTTCTTCGAGTTCATCGCCGAGGAGGTCCGCGAGCTCCTCGCCGAGCTGGGCTTCCGTACGATCGAAGAGGCCGTCGGCCACGCCGAGCTGCTGGACACCGAGCGGGCCGTGGACCACTGGAAGGCGCAGGGCCTCAACCTCGAGCCCCTCTTCTACGTCCCCGAGCTGCCGGACGGCGCCGTACGCCACCAGCTGGTCGAGCAGGACCACGGTCTGGAGAAGGCGCTCGACAACGAGCTGATCGAGCTCGCCGCCGAGGCTCTGAACGCCGCCTCCGCCGAGGACGCCCAGCCGGTGCGTGCCCAGGTCGCGATCCGCAACATCAACCGCACCGTCGGCACGATGCTCGGCCACGAGGTGACCAGGAAGTTCGGCGGTGCGGGCCTGTCCGACGACACCATCGACATCACCTTCACCGGATCGGCCGGCCAGTCCTTCGGCGCGTTCGTGCCGCGCGGTGTGACGCTGCGGCTGGAGGGCGACGCCAACGACTACGTCGGCAAGGGCCTCTCCGGCGGCCGCATCATCGTCCGCCCGGACCGGGGCGCCGATCACCTCGCCGAGTACTCCACCATCGCGGGCAACACCATCGCCTACGGTGCGACCGGCGGCGAGCTGTTCCTGCGCGGCCGGACCGGCGAGCGGTTCTGCGTCCGAAACTCCGGTGCCACGGTCGTCTCGGAGGGCGTGGGCGACCACGGCTGCGAGTACATGACCGGCGGTCACGCGGTGGTGCTCGGCGAGACCGGACGTAACTTCGCGGCCGGTATGTCCGGCGGCGTCGCGTACGTCATCGACCTCGACCGCGACAACGTCAACGTGGGCAACCTCGGCGCTGTCGAGGCCCTCGACGACTCCGACAGGCAGTGGCTGCACGATGTCGTGCGCCGCCACCAGGAGGAGACGGGCTCGACCGTCGCGTCGAAGCTGCTGGCCGAGTGGTCCATTGCGGTGGATCGCTTCAGCAAGATCATCCCGACCACGTACAAGGCAGTGCTCGCCGCCAAGGACGCCGCTGAGCTCGCCGGTCTCTCCGAGCAGGAGACCACCGAGAAGATGATGGAGGCGGCGACCAATGGCTGACCCCAAGGGCTTCCTGACCACCGGCCGAGAGGTCGCCGAGACCCGCCCCGTCGCGGATCGCGTCAAGGACTGGAACGAGGTCTACGTTCCCGGTTCGCTGCTGCCGATCATCAGCAAGCAGGCCGCGCGCTGCATGGACTGCGGCATTCCGTTCTGCCACAACGGCTGTCCGCTGGGGAACCTCATCCCCGAGTGGAACGACTACGCGTACCGCGAGGACTGGTCGGCGGCGAGCGAGCGGCTGCACGCGACCAACAACTTCCCGGAGTTCACCGGGCGGCTGTGCCCGGCGCCCTGCGAGTCGGCCTGCGTCCTCGGCATCAACCAGCCGGCCGTCACCATCAAGAACGTCGAAGTCTCGATCATCGACAAGGCGTGGGACACCGGCGACGTCAAGCCGCAGCCGCCGGAGCGTCTGTCCGGCAAGACGGTCGCGGTCATCGGCTCGGGCCCGGCGGGCCTCGCCGCCGCCCAGCAGCTGACCCGGGCGGGTCACACGGTCGCCGTCTACGAGCGCGCGGACCGCATCGGAGGCCTTCTCCGGTACGGCATCCCCGAGTTCAAGATGGAGAAGGTGCACATCAACCGCCGTATCGAGCAGATGCGCGCGGAGGGCACCAAGTTCCGCACCGAGATCGAGATCGGCCGTGACGTCGACGCCGCGAAGCTGCGCAAGCGGTACGACGCGGTGGTCATCGCGGCCGGCGCGACTGTCTCGCGCGACCTGCCGGTCCCGGGCCGTGAGCTGAACGGCATCCACTTCGCCATGGAGTACCTGCCGCTCGCCAACAAGGTGCAGGAGGGCGACTTCGTCGCTCCTCCGATCACCGCGGAGGGCAAGCACGTCGTGGTCATCGGCGGCGGTGACACGGGCGCGGACTGTGTCGGTACGGCCCACCGTCAGGGCGCGGCCTCCGTAACGCAGCTGGAAATCATGCCGCGACCGGGCGACGACCGTCCGGCGGGTCAGCCGTGGCCGACCTTCCCGATGCTCTACAAGGTCACCTCGGCGCACGCGGAGGGCGGCGAGCGGGTCTACTCCGTCTCCACCACCCACTTCGAGGGCGACGAGGACGGCAACGTCCAGTTCCTGCACCTCGTGGAGGTGGAGTTCAAGGGCGGCAAGCTGGAGCAGAAGCCGGGCACGGAGCGGAAGATCCCGGCGCAGCTGGTCACGCTTGCGATGGGCTTCACGGGCACGGACCAGGAGAACGGGCTGGTCCAGCAGTTCGGCCTGGCGCTGGACGAGCGCGGCAACATCGCGCGGGACGCGGACTTCGCGACCAGCGTCGGCGGCGTGTACGTCGCCGGTGACGCGGGCCGCGGCCAGTCGCTGATCGTGTGGGCGATCGCCGAGGGCCGCTCGGCGGCGCGCGGTGTGGACCGCTTCCTGACCGGTGTCAGTGAGCTGCCGGCCCCGATCCGCCCGACGGACCGTTCGCTGACGGTCTGATCACCGCTTCAACCCCTCATACGGTCCCGTACAACGGCGTACGGAACTCAACGCGGCGCCTGCCCTGTCCCCGACCGGACACTGGGTGGGCGCCGCGGCACGTTCAGCCGGGGGCGGCATACGAGAGGAAGTCGCTCCATGCGGCGGGGCACGCTGCCGAGCGCGAAGGGCCCCCGTACGGGTGACGTAACCTCAACTCTCCCGTCCCGGTGAACGAACGGAGCCCCGCATGGCGGCCATCAGTCTCCGCAAGATCGAGGAGACCGCGCCCGCGCTCGTCAGCCTCTACAAGAGCGCCGGTGTCTCCTTGGAGAAGCACCGGTTGAACGAGGAGCGCGCCGCCGTCTATCTGGTGCTCGACTACTCCGGCTCCATGAAGGAGTACTACAAGGACGGCAGCGTGCAGGCCCTCGCCGACCGGGTGCTCGGCCTGTCCGCCCATCTCGACGACGACGGCCGGGTGCCCGTCGTCTTCTTCTCGACGGACGTCGACGCAGTCACGGACATCGCCCTGGACAACCACCACGGGCGGGTCGACCGGATCGTGGCGGGCCTCGGGCACATGGGCAGGACGAGCTACCACCTGGCCATGGACGCTGTCATCGACCACTACCTCGACAGCGGCTCGACCGCGCCCGCGCTCGTCGTCTTCCAGACGGACGGCGGTCCGATCAGCAAGCACGCCGCGGAACGCTATCTGTGCAAGGCGGCGAAGCTCCCGCTGTTCTGGCAGTTCATCGGCTTCGGCAACAAGCGCAGCTCGCAGTTCGACTTCCTGCACAAGCTCGACGAGCTGGCCGTACCCGCCAGGCGGGCCGTCGACAACGCCGGCTTCTTCCACGCCGGACTCGATCCGCGCCAGGTCCCGGACGCCGAGCTGTTCGACCGGCTGGTCGCCGAGTTCCCGCTCTGGCTGGCGGCGGCGCGTGCGCAGGGCATCGTGCGATGACGGTACGGGTGCTGCGCGCGGCCGACCGTACGGCCGTGCCCTGGAAGAACGGCGGCGGCGTCACCCGCGAAGTCGCCGCCTCGCCCGAAGGCGCGCCCATGGACGCCTTCGACTGGCGGATCAGCCTCGCGGACGTGGGCGCGGACGGACCGTTCTCCGCGTTCCCGGACGTGGACCGGACCCTGACCGTGGTCGAGGGCGCGGGGATGGACCTCACGGTCGGCGGGAAGCGCATGCTCGCGGACGAGCGGTACCGGCCCTACGACTTCCCCGGCGATGTGGAGACCGACGGCGGGCTTCTCGCCGGGCCCGTCGTCAACTTCAACGTCATGCGCCGCAGGAGCCGTACGGCGTGCCTGACCTCGGTGGTACGGGGAGGACTGCTGGTCATGGTCCCGTCCGGCTCGACAGTGGTGATCGTCGCGCTGGAGGGGACGACGGTCCTCAAGGAGGCGCGTGTGACGCTCGGGCAGTACGACGCCGCGGTGCTGGACGCCTCGCCCGGCTCGCTGCACACGGAGGGGCACGCGGCGGTTGTCACACTGTCCGAGCCACGCACAGAGAATCCCGACAGAAGATGTCGGGATTTCGCGGTTCGATAGCGTCATGACATCAAGCACATGGGCAGATTTCCGGGCGGCGGAGCCGGACTTCGCCGAAACCGTTCAGCGGCGGTTCCAGCAGTACAAGCACCATGTCGTGGCCACCCTCCGCAAGGACGGATCCCCGCGGGTGACCGGACTCGAAGTGGACTTCCGCTTCGGCGAGCTGTGGCTCGGCATGATGCCGAACTCCCGCAAGGCGCAGGACCTCCAGCGCGATCCGCGCTTCGCGGTACAGGCGAATCCCGGCCCCGACGACTCCATGGCCGGCGGCGACGTCCGGATCGGCGGGCGTGTGGTGGAGGTGACGGATCCTGCGGTGCTCGGGCGATTCGTGGCTGAGGTCAAGCCGCCGGAGCCGTTCCATCTGTTCCGGGTCGAGCTGGGCGAGGTGGTGCAGACGTCCGTCGACGGAGATGAGCTGGTCGTACGGTCCTGGCGGCCGGGCGGAGCCGTACACACCGTCCGGCGTCGCTGAGCCCCGCTCATGCCGCCAGCACCCGCGCCCGGCACTGGGCGGCGGTGCCCCAGGCGTCCCGCAGCGGTCGTGCCTTGCGCAGCCAGAGCGAGAGGTCGAGCTCATCGGTGTAACCGACCGCGCCGTGCAGCTGCAGAGCGGTGCGGGCGGCGGCGTACGCGGCCTCGCCCGCGGTGGCCTTGGCCGCGGCGATATCGGCGGTAGCCATCGAGAGGGCGGCTCCGTAGAGGAGCGGCCGGGCGAATTCGAGGCCGATCAGAGTGTCGGCCAGCCGGTGCTTGACCGCCTGGAAGGAGCCGATGGCCGCGCCGAACTGATGGCGCCGCTTGGCATGGGCAACGGTCCGGTCGAGCAGCGCGAGCCCGACGCCGAGGGCCTGCGCGGCGGTGGCAAAGGCGGCGACATCCGCCGCATACGCGGCGGCGGCGGCCACGTGGGGCCCTTCGGCAAGAACCTCGCCCCCGGCGCCGGGTCTCGCCAGCCGCCGCGCGGGGTCGGCGGACGTGTGTACGGGGCCGTGCCCGGGGGCGATGAGCAGCTGCGCGTACGGAGAGCCGTCTGTCGCGTCCGCGCGGGGACTGGCCGGCCCGGGGCGGGCGCTCATGCCCGCGCCGGTGCGGTCACCTGTACCGGCGCCGACGGCGGCTGTCGCGTCCGCGAGGGGGGTGGCCCGCCCGGAGCCGGCGCCCCTGCCCGTACCGGTGTCCGCGGCGGCGGCCGGCGTCGTGCCTGTGCGGGCTGTCGCCCGGTCGGGGCCGGTGGCCGTGTCGCCGAACACGCCCGTCGCGTCCGCGCGGGGAGTGGCCGGCCCGGGGTCGGTGCCCCTGCCCGTACCGGAACGGTCACCCGTACCGGTGTCCGCGGCGGCGGCTGGCGTCGTGCCTGTGCGGGCTGTCGCCCGGTCGGGGCCGGTGGCCGTGTCGCCGAACACGCCCGACGGGTCCGCGCGGGGAGTGGCCGGCCCGGGGCCGGTGCCCCTGCCCGTACCGGAACGGTCACCCGAACCGGTGTCCGCGGCTGGCTCCGGCTTCGCGCCCGCGCCGGCCGTCGCCGGGCCGGGGACGGTCGCCGTGTCGCCGAACACGCCCGACGGGTCCGCCGCGTCCCCTCCCGACACCACCAAAGTCACCGTCGCCGCGTCCGCGTCCAGCGCGTACGGACCGCACCCCGTCAGCGGCAGCGTCATCGCCAGCGTCGCCGTCGACTCGCCCGTCGCCAGCCCCGGCAGCAGCCGCTTCCCCGGTGACGCGTCGCCGTGCTCGGCCAGATGCGTCAGCAGCGCGGCCGTCGCGACCGTCTCGACCACCGGGCCCGGCACCGCATGGCGGCCCAACTCCACGAAGGCAACCGCCAGTTCCACCGGCAGCAGCCCTACGCCCTCGTACGCCTCCGGGGCCGCAAGCGCGAAGACCCCCGCCTCCGCGAGGCGCGACCACAGCGCCCGGCCCGGGGCGTGGTCGCCCGCCGACCACGCCCGTACCGCCGACGGTGTGTCCGCGGCGGTCAGCATCGCGTCCAGCGAGCGCGCGAACGCCTGTTGCTCATCGGTGAGCAGAAAACGCATCAGCGGCGGCCCTTCGGGAGGCCGAGCAGACGCTCGGCGATGATGTCGCGCTGGATCTCGTTCGTACCGGCGTAGATGGGGCCCGCCAGCGAGAAGACATAGCCCTCGGACCAGTCGGAGCCGGCCAACTCCCCCTCCGCGCCCAGCAGATCGAGCGCGGTCTCGTGCAGCGCGATGTCGTACTCGGACCAGAAGACCTTGTTCAGGCTGGACTCGGCGCCGATGCGCTCGCCCGCCGCGAAGCGCGACGCGTTGGCGTAGGTGAAAAGCTGATAGGCACGCGCGCCGATCACCGCGTCCGCCACCCGGTCGCGCAGCGCGGTGTCGTGGCCTTCCGGCCGGTCGGCCGACGCGCGCCACTGCCGTACGAGACGCTCCGCCGCGGCCAGGAAACGGCCGGGCGATCTCAGGGTCAGCCCCCGTTCGTTGCCGGTCGTGGACATCGCGATCCGCCAGCCCTGGCCCGGCTCGCCGATCACGTCCTCGTCGGGGACGAAGACATCGTCGAGGAAGAGCTCGGCGAAGGCGGGCTTGCCGTCGAGCCTGCCGATCGGCCGGACCGTCACACCCGGCGCCGACAGGTCGAACATCAGATACGTCAGACCCTGATGCGGCCGCGACGCCTCGGGACCGGCGACCCGCGCCCCCGGACCGGCGACCCGCGCCCCCGGACCGGCGACCCGCGCCTCCGAACCGGTTCGGAAGATGCCGAACGCGCGGTCGGCGAAGGCGGCCCGCGAGGACCAGGTCTTCTGGCCGCTGAGCAGCCAGCCGCCGTCCGTCCGTACGGCCCGCGACGTCAGCGACGCGAGGTCCGAGCCGGACTCCGGCTCGGACCAGGCCTGTGCCCAGACGACCTCGCCGCTCGCCATCGCGGGCAGCACCCGGGCGCGCTGCTCCTCGGTGGCGTGGTCGAAGAGCGTCGGGGCGAGGAGGTTGATGCCGTTCTGCGAGACCCGTCCCGGCGCGCCCGCCGCGTAGTACTCCTCCTCGAAAGCCAGCCAGCCGAAGATGTCGACGCCCCGGCCGCCGTACTCCCGCGGCCAGGAGACGACCGACCAGCGGTCCGCGTACAGCCGCGCCTCCCACGCGCGGTGGGCCGCGAAGCCCTCCTCGGTCTCCAGGGAGGGGAGGGGCTCGGCGGGCACGTTCGCGGCGAGCCAGGCGCGGGCCTCGGTCCGGAAGGCTTCCTCGCCGGCGGAGTGGTCCAGGTCCATTCGCGCATCCTTCCCTAACAAGTGTTTGGTAGGTTAACGTGCCGCTGTGACGAACAACAGGGCGCAGTACGTACCCGGTCATGGCCTTCTGAAGGGCCGTACCGCCGTCATCACCGCCGCGGCCGGAGCCGGGATCGGCGGAGCGACCGCCCGCAAATTCCTGGAGGAGGGCGCGCGCATCCTCATCAGCGACGCGCACGCCCGCCGCCTGAAGGAGTCGCAGGAGGCGCTCGCGGAGGAGTTCGGCGCGGCGGCCGTGACCTCACTGCCCTGCGACGTCACCGACGAGGCCCGGGTCCAGGCGCTGTTCGACACGGCCGTACGGCAGCACGGCGGCCTCGACATCGTCGTCAACAACGCCGGCCTGGGCGGCACCGCGGCCCTCGTCGACATGAGCGACGACCAGTGGGGCAAGGTCCTCGACGTCACCCTGAACGGCACGTTCCGCTGCACCCGCGCCGCCCTGCGCTCCTTCAGGGCAACCGGGCGCGGCGGAGTGATCGTCAACAACTCCTCCGTCGTCGGCTGGCGCGCCCAGGCCGGTCAGGCCCACTACGCCGCCGCCAAGGCCGGAGTCATGGCGCTCACCCGGTGCGCGGCGGTCGAGGCGGCCGAGTACGGCGTACGCGTCAACGCTGTCGCCCCCAGCCTCGCCATGCACCCGCACCTGGTGAAGGTCACCTCGGCCGAACTGCTGACAGAGCTGACCGCCAAGGAGGCCTTCGGGCGGTACGCCGAACCCTGGGAGATCGCCAACGCCATCGTCTTCCTCGCCAGCGGCTACTCCTCGTATCTCACCGGCGAGGTCGTCTCCATCAGCAGCCAGCATGCGTAGGACGAGAATGGTCCCGTGCCGACCAACAGCAGGAAGAAGAACCAGGTGAGCGCCACGCCCGAGCGCCGCCGCGAGCTCCTCGACACCGCCGCCGAGGTGTTCGCCGCGCAGGGTTACAACGCCACCACCGTCCGCAAGATCGCGGACCAGGCCGGAATGCTCGCCGGCAGCCTCTACTACCACTTCGATTCCAAGGAATCGATGCTCGACGAGATCCTCTCCACCTTCCTGGACGAGCTCTGGCAGGGCTACGACGCCGTGCTCGCCGCCGGGCTCGGGCCAAGGGAGACCATCGAGGCGCTCGTCACCGAGTCCTTCCGGGAGATCGACCGGCACCGCGCCGCCGTCGCCATCTACCAGAAGGAGTCCAGGCATCTGGCGGCTCAGCCGCGCTTCCACTACCTCACGGACTCGCAGCAGAAGTTCGAGAAGGCGTGGCTGGGGACGCTGGAGCGCGGGGTCGCGGGCCAGGTCTTCCGCGCCGACCTGGACATTCGCCTCACGTACCGGTTCGTCCGCGACACGGTGTGGGTCGCGGCGTCCTGGTACCGGCCGGGCGGGCAGCACAGCCCGGAGGAGATCGCCCGTCAGTACCTGTCGATGGTGCTGGACGGTATCGCCGTACGCAGCTGACCGATCGAGGAGCCGTCATGGCCGAGGCATACATAGTCGAAGCGGTACGCACGCCGGTGGGCAGGCGGGGAGGGGGACTGGCCGGTGTCCACCCGGCCGACCTCGGCGCGCATGTCCTCAAGGCCCTGGTCGCACGGACCGGTGTGGACCCCGCGGCGGTCGAGGACGTCGTCTTCGGCTGCCTGGACACGGTGGGCCCGCAGGCCGGCGACATCGCGCGTACGGCATGGCTCGCGGCCGGTCTGCCCGAGGAGGTGCCGGGCGTGACGGTCGACCGGCAGTGCGGCTCCTCGCAGCAGGCGGTCCACTTCGCCGCACAGGGAGTGCTCTCCGGCACCCAGGACCTGGTGGTCGCCGGCGGCACCCAGAACATGACGCAGATCCCTATCGCCTTCGCGTCCCGGCAGGCAGCCGAACCGCTCGGGCTGACGGTGGGCCCCTTCGCGGGCAGTGAGGGCTGGCGTGCCCGCTACGGCGACCTGCCGGTCAACCAGTTCCACGGCGCGCAGCTGATCGCAGAGAAGTGGGGGATCTCGCGGCGCGACATGGAGGAGTTCGCGCTCCGTTCCCACCGGCGGGCGGTCCGCGCCGCCGACGAGGGCCGTTTCGAACGGGAGCTGGTGGCGTACGGAGAGGTCACGGCGGACGAAGGGCCGCGCCGCGACACAACGCTGGAGAAGATGGCGGGCCTGAAGCCCGTCATGGGGGGCGGCACCATCACGGCGGCCTGCTCCTCCCAGGTCTCGGACGGCGCGGCGGCGATGCTGATCGCGAGCGAACGGGCCGTCGCCGAGCACGGCCTTGTGCCGCGCGCCCGTATCCACCACCTCTCGGTACGCGGCGAGGATCCGATCCGGATGCTGTCGGCCCCGATCCCGGCGACGGCGTACGCGCTGAAGAAGACCGGCATGTCGATCGGCGACATCGACCTGGTCGAGATCAACGAGGCCTTCGCGCCCGTGGTGCTCGCCTGGCTGAAGGAGACCGGAGCCGACCCGGACAAGGTCAATGTGAACGGCGGAGCGATCGCGCTGGGGCATCCGCTGGGCGCTACGGGCGTGAAGCTGATGACCACGCTGCTGCATGAACTCGAGCGCACCGGTGGGCGGTACGGACTGCAAACGATGTGTGAAGGCGGAGGCCAGGCGAACGTGACGATCATCGAGCGGCTGTGATCACGGGCCTTCTGGGCCCGGTCGTGCTACGGTAGCGGCGTTGCAGTTTTGGTACCCATGAACTTCGTGTGCGCCTGACGGGAATGCTTCCTCAGGCGCACATTTTGTTTCCGGATTCTCCGGATGGGGCTCAATACAACAACGGGAAATTCGCGAAGTGTGAGTTTCCGGCTTGCCCCTGTTTTAGGAGAATGACATGGCTACTGGAACCGTGAAGTGGTTCAACTCGGAAAAGGGCTTCGGCTTCATTGAGCAGGACGGCGGCGGCGCCGACGTCTTCGCCCACTACTCGAACATCGCCACCTCGGGCTTCCGTGAGCTCCAGGAAGGCCAGAAGGTTTCCTTCGACGTCACGCAGGGCCAGAAGGGCCCGCAGGCGGAGAACATCGTCCCGGCCTAACATCCGGACGCGAACCTCGCAGCCGGGGCCCGCACCGTCAAGGTGCGGGCCCCGGCTTGTGCTGTCTCACATGCCCAGGAGGGCAATATCCGCATGACTCGCTCCGAACGCCCGGCCCGCCCGACTCGAAAGCGCCCGGTCAATTCCCGCGCCAATGGCCCTGCGAAGGGCTCCGCCAAGGCTCCCGCCCGCAAGGTGGCGGCCCCGCAGGAATTCACGCTGCCGGAATCCATCACCCCCGCGCTGCCTGCCGTCGAGGCGTTCGACGAGCTGGACATGCCGGCCGCCCTGCTGAAGACCCTCGTGGCGCAGGGCGTGACCGAGCCCTTCCCGATCCAGGCCGCCACGCTGCCGAACTGTCTCGCCGGCCGGGACATCCTCGGCCGCGGGCGCACCGGCTCGGGCAAGACCCTGGCCTTCGGGCTTGCACTGCTCGCCCGCACCGCGGGCCGGCGGGCCGAGCCGCGGGCACCGCTCGCGCTCGTTCTCGTACCGACCCGTGAGCTGGCGCAGCAGGTAACCGACGCACTCTCGCCGTACGCGACCTCGGTGCAGCTGCGGCTGGCCACGGTCGTCGGCGGTCTGTCGATAAGCAAGCAGGCGGGCACGTTGCGGCGCGGCGCCGAGGTGCTCGTGGCCACGCCCGGGCGGCTCAAGGACCTCATTGAGCGCGGCGACTGCGCGCTCGACCGGGTGTCGATCACCGTCCTCGACGAGGCCGACCAGATGGCCGACATGGGCTTCATGCCGCAGGTCACGGCGCTGCTCAAGCAGGTCGAGCCGGACGGTCAGCGGATGCTCTTCTCGGCGACGCTGGACAAGAACATCGACCGGCTCGTACGGATGTTCCTGACCGACCCCGTCGTGCACTCCGTCGACCCGTCGGCGGGTGCGGTCACCACGATGGAGCACCATGTGCTGCACGTCGCGGACGAGACCGACAAGAAGGCCGTGGCCACGCGTATCGCGGCCCGTGACGGCCGGGTGATCCTCTTCGTGGACACCAAGCGCGCGGCGGACCGTTTCGCCAAGCGGCTGCTGTCCAGCGGCGTACGGGCGGCGGCGCTGCACGGCGGCCGTTCGCAGCCGCAGCGCAACCGCACCCTCGACCAGTTCAAGAGCGGGCAGGTCACCGCGCTGGTCGCCACCAACGTGGCGGCCCGCGGCATCCATGTCGACGATCTCGACCTGGTCGTGAACGTCGACCCGCCCGTCGACCACAAGGACTATCTGCACCGAGGCGGGCGCACCGCCCGGGCCGGAGAGTCCGGCAGCGTCGTGACGCTGGTGCTGCCCGAGCAGCGCCGCGAGATGACCCGGCTGATGTCGGACGCGGGCATCAGCCCGCGCACGGCCAGGGTCAAGTCCAGCGACGAAGAGCTCAGCCGCATCACCGGGGCGCGCGAGCCCTCCGGTGTCGCCATCACCATCGAGGTGCCGCAGCCGGTCGTGCAGCAGCAACAGCGGCCGCAGCGGCGTCGTGCGCAGGTTCCGGGCCAGGGGGGCCGGTCCGCGCAGGGCGGTGGCAGTGGCGGTGGCAGTGGCAGCGGCCGCAGCCGTGGGCGGCGTGGTGGACAGGGCGGGCAGGGTGCTCAGGGCGCTCAAGGCGGACAGGCTCGTCAGGGCGGTCGTCCGGCGCGGGGCGGTCAGGGCGGTCGCCGCACCGCGGCGTAGCGCCGCCGGTCCCGCCCCGAACCCCGCGCCTCAAACGCCGGAGGGGCTCTTGTTGGGGCTTCGCCCCGAACCCCGCGCCTCAAACGCCGGAGGGGCTGGGATGGGCGGGAACCCAGCCCGTCCGGCGATTGAGGACACGGCCGAAGGCCGTACGGGGGCTGGGGGCTTGCCCCCAGTCACGGGGCGGGGCGGGGTGGGGGAGCAGCCCGCCCCAGCGCGTCGAGTACCCGCGCCGCCTCGGTCATCACCCGGGCGACCAGCTCCTCGCAGCTAGGAAGGTCCTCGATCAGCCCCGCCACCTGCCCCGATGCCATCACGCCGAGGTCCGTGCGGCCGTCGACCATCGAAGCCTTCAGCAGCATCGGGGTGTTGGCGGCCAGCAGGACCTGGCTCCAGCTGAGCTCCCTGCCGTGCTTCATCGCCAGACCGTCGCGGATCATCTGTGACCAGGACAGACCCGAGAGCTTCTTGAAGCCGGCGGCACGGCGTACGGCCTGCGTCAGCGCTCTTGTACGGCCTGCCCGCTCGAGCGAGTCGACCAGCTCCGTACGGAGCATGCGGTGCGGGAGCCCGTCGACGGCCGTGGTCACCGTGATGTCCTTGACGGTCGCTGCGAGGTAGCGGGCCTTGACCGCGTCCGGCACCGTCGAGTCCGAGGTGAGCAGGAAGCGGGTGCCCATGGCGATGCCCGCCGCTCCGTAGGCGAGCGCCGCGACCAGTCCCCGCCCGTCGTGGAAGCCGCCCGCCGCGATCACCGGAATATCGACCGCGTCGACAACTTGCGGCAGCAGTACGGTCGTTGCGACATCGCCGGTATGGCCGCCGCCCTCACCGCCCTGGACGATCACCGCGTCCGCGCCCCAGGCCGCCACCTTCTCCGCGTGCCGGCGGGCCCCGATGGACGGGATCACGACCACGCCCGCGTCCTTCAGCTCGGCGATCAGCTCGCGGGACGGTGCGAGGGCGAAGGAAGCGACTTTCACGCCCTCGTCGATGATGATCCGGACCCGGTCGCGGGCATCCCCGGCGTCGGCGCGGAGATTGACCCCGAAGGGCGCGTCCGTACGGGACATGACCTCGCGGACGGCCTGGCGCAGCTGGTCGGTGGTCATCGTCGCGGAGGCGAGGATGCCGAGTGCGCCTGCGTTGGCGGTGGCGGAGACCAGGCGGGGCCCTGCGACCCAGCCCATGCCGGTCTGCACGATGGGATGCCGGACACCGGTGAGTCCGGTGAGGGCCGTCTCCACTATGCCGGGACCTCGCGCTCGCGCGTGCCCTTCGGGTCGATCACCTCGCGGATCAGCCGCAGCTCCGCAGCGGTGGGCTCGCGGGTGTACGGGACGTCGGCGGAAATCGTGAGCGCGAAGCCGGTCGCCTGCTGGACCTGCTCGACCGTGACACCCGGGTGCAGGGACGCGAGCCGCATCGAGCGGTCGGGGGTCGCGAAGTCGAAGACGCCCAGATTGGAGACGACGCGCGGGATGCGGTGGTAGCGGGCCGCGGACGGGCCCGCGGCGGCCGCGTTGTCGTAGCCGACGCCGCTGACCATGTCGACGCGCTCGACGAAGACGCGGGCGGAGTGCCTGGGCACCCAGTAACTGACCGGATTGTTGAGGGTGTTGACGGGTGCCCCGCGTACGCCGAGCAGCTGGCGGGCGGGCCGCTCCCAGTCGCCGATGCAGGAGATGTTCTGGTTGCCGAAGCGGTCGATCTGGCTCGCGCCCATCATGACGTGCCGCTTTCCGCCGGTGACCATGGCCAGGTGCCGGCGGTACGGCAGCCAGCCCTCCGTCGCGCCGTCGAGGTCGACGAGCATCGCCTCGCCGTCCGTGAGAAGGAGGTCGGGGGAGAAGGTGCGCTTGGCCAGCCGGGCGCCGAAGGAGGAGACGGGGGCCATGGTGGCGGCCAGTACTTCGCCGTTCTCCCGCCAGGCCTCGGCGCAGGCGACGACGCAGTACTCGGAACGGCTGACGGTCACTGCTGCTCCTTGTGCCAGGTCCGGACGGCGGACTGGTAGTCACGCTCGGTCGTGCCGGAGAGGAAACGCTCGGCGAACTCCGGCCAGGGGGTGGACGCGTACAGCTTCTGGAAGGCCTCGTCGCGGTTGTAGTCGGGGTCGCAGGAGGTGAAGTGCGCGCCGTTCGGTGTCTCGACCACGCCGGTGACCGAGTGACGTCCGACCAGCAGGGTCTGCGGTGCGGCGTCCTTGGTGAGCTCGGCGGTCTCGACGAGCTGCTCGCAGCAGACGTACGCGGAGTCGGCGGCCTCGCAGAACAGATCGTCGAAGTACGGATCGGGGCCCAGATACTGGCCGTTGCCGAGCCGGTCGGCGCGGTTGAGGTGGACGAGCGCCGCGTCCATCCGCAGGGCCGGTACGGCGACGAATTCCTCGCCGTCCTCGTACGGTGAAGTGACCGTCCGCAGGCCGTGGTTGACCCGCATGACGTCGGATCCGATACCGGCCCGGACCGGGAGGAACGGCAGCCGGTTGGCGGCCGCGTGCAGCCCCCACATGAACATCGCCTCGTCGATCTCGGTGAGCGCGAAATCGCCGCGCTCGCGGGCGGCGCGGAAATGCGGTTCGAGCGGGATCGAGTCGAGGGTGACGAACGCCGTGACGAGTCTGCGGATCCGGCCGGCGGCGGCGAGGAGGCCGATATCGGGGCCGCCGTAGGACACGACGGTGAGATCAGTGATCTCGGTACGGAGCAGTGCCCGCACCAGCGCCATCGGCTTGCGGCGCGAGCCCCAGCCGCCGATGCCGATCGTCATTCCGCTGCGGAACCCGGACACCGCCTCGTCGGGCGTCATGGTCTTGTCGGTCACGCTCGGTCCTCCTCGCCGAAGGTGTCCTTGCCGAAGGTGTCGCGGACGCGGTCGGCGACACCGCTGAGGTTGGCCTCGAAGGTGAAGCCCTGCTCGAAGCGGTAGCTGCGGCGTACGTCGACGGGGTCGATGCCGTTGATGGCGGCCTTGGCCAGCCGGATGAGACAACCGTCCTTCCGGGCGATCTCCCGCGCCAACTCCTGGGCTGCGGCTGCCAGTTCCTCGCGCGGGACGACCTTCCAGACCGAGCCGTGGGCGTGCAGCTCCCGCGCGGTCGCGGTGCGCGAGGTGTAGTAGAGGGCGCGCATCAGATGCTGGGGTACGAGACGGGCGAGATGGGTGGCCGCGCCGAGCGCGCCCCGGTCCAGCTCCGGCAGGCCGAAGGTGGCGTCGTCGGAGGCGACGATCGCGTCCGCGTTGCCGACAAGGCCGATACCGCCGCCCAGGCAGAAGCCGTTCACCGCCGCGACGACCGGCACCTCGCACTCGTAGACGGCGGCGAAGGCCTCGTAACAGCCGCGGTTGGCGCCGACGAGCGCGGTGTGTCCGGTGTCGCGCTGCATCTCCTTGATGTCGACGCCCGCGTTGAAGCCGCGGCCCGCGGCGGCCAGGACGACACAGCGGATCCCGGGGTCGCGGCCGGCCGCGCGGAGGGCGTCGGCGAGGTCGTACCAGCCCTGTACGGGAAGGGCGTTGACGGGTGGGAAGTCGGCCGTGACGACACAGATGCCCTTCTCGGGGCGTGCGGTGGAGACACCCATGAGCGGATCAGCTACCTTTCCACCAAACATTTGTTAGGTGAGGAAGGTAGCAGCCGATGGAGCTGGACGGGAGGGTCGCCGTCGTCACCGGCGGCACGCGGGGCGTGGGCGCGGGCATCGCGCGGGCCTTCCTGCGGGCGGGCGCCGAGGTGGTGTTCTGTGCGCGCAGACCGCCGGAAGTCCCCGTCACCGGAGCCGAGTTCGTACCGCTCGATCTGCGCGATCCCGCCGCGGTGGGGGAGTTCTTCGACTTGGTCGTGGCGCGGCACGGCCGGCTCGACGCTCTCGTCAACAACGCGGGCGGGACACCGTACCGGCTGCTCGGCGAGGGCGACGCGGCCCGCCATGCCCGCGTGATCGAGCTCAATCTCACCGCGCCACTGACCGCCTCGCTCGCGGCGTACGGACATCTCAAGGCGGCCGGCGGATCGATCGTGATGATCGGCAGCGTCAGCGGCGGCCGGCCGTCCCCGGGCACGGCGGCGTACGGGGCGGCGAAGGCGGGACTGGAGAACCTGGCCCGGTCCATGGCCGTGGAGTGGGCGCCCGAGGTGCGCGTGAACACGCTTGTCCTCGGGATGGTGCGTACCGAACAGTCCCATCTGCACTACGGGGACGAGGAGGGCATCGCGGCGGTCGGCCGCACCGTGCCGCTGGGGCGGCTGGCCGAGCCGTCGGAGGTCGGTGACGCGGCCGTCTTCCTCGCCTCGGAGCGGGCGGCGTATGTGAGCGGAGCCTCGCTGCTGGTGCACGGGGGCGGGGAGCGCCCTGCCTTCCTCGATGCCGCAACTGTCAACAAGGAGGCGTGAGATGACTGGGACAGCCGGAATCTGCGAAGGACGCGTCGTCATCGTCACGGGTGCCGGGCGCGGTCTCGGCCGGGCCCATGCGCTCGCCTTCGCCGCCGAGGGGGCGAAGGTCGTCGTCAACGACCTCGGCGTCGGACCGGACGGGGCGGGCTCCTCCGCGGGCCCGGCCCAGCAGGTCGTCGACGAGATCACGGCGGCGGGTGGTGCCGCGGTGGCGCACGGCGGCGACATCGCCACGACCGACGGTGCCGCTTCTCTCGTCGCCGCCGCGCTGGAGTCGTACGGCCGCCTCGACACCCTCGTCAACAACGCCGGGTTTCTGCGCGACCGGATGCTCGTCAACCTCGACGAGGACGACTGGGACGCCGTCGTGCGGGTGCATGTGAAGGGCCACTTCCTGCCGCTCAAGCATGCCGCCGCGCACTGGCGTTCCGAGGCAAAGGCGGGTCGGCCGGTGGCGGCCCGGGTGGTCAACACCACCTCCGGAGCCGGGCTGTTGGGCAGTGTCGGCCAGGGCAACTACGCGGCCGCCAAGGCCGGGATCATCGGCCTGACGCTGGTCGCCTCGGCGGAGATGGGCCGGTACGGAGTCCAGGTCAACGCCATCGCGCCGGTGGCCCGTACCCGTATGACCGAGGAGACCTTCGCCGGCCTCTCCGCCCTGCCCGAGGATGTCTCGCCGCTCGTCGTCTGGCTCGGCTCCGCCTCCAGTACGGGTGTGACCGGCCGGGTCTTCGAGGCCGAGGCGGGCCGTATCACCGTCATGGAGGGCTGGCGGCCGGGACCCACCGCGGACAAGGGAACGCGCTGGACTCCGTCCGAGGCGGGCGAGGCCGCGCTGAAGCTGCTGGCGGACGCCGAGACTCCGCAACCGGTCTACGGGGCTCGGTGATGGTGCGGGCAGGAGCGGTGACGATGCCGCCGGCCCGGGGCGTCGCCGAGCCGCGCGCCAGGTCCTTCACAGCCCCGGAGTCCGGAGTCCACCCAGGTTAACTTGTAGAAAACTCAAGGCCGTTGGGGTTGACGCGTTCATGTCTACGCGCGTCATGATGTCGGTATGCGAATCCCCCCACGTATCGCCACTCTCGGCGGCATCGCCGCCCTCGCCTCCATCCTCCTCATCGGCGGACAGGCCACGGCCGCGCCCACGACCGTGGCCACGGTCGGTGACATCTGCTACTCCGGCCTTCCCTCCCAGGCGCACGACACGCTCGACCTGATCGAGTCCGGAGGGCCGTTCCCGTACAGCCAGGACGGCACCGTCTTCTCGAACCGCGAAGGCGTCCTGCCGTCACACTCGTCCGGCTACTACCACGAGTACACCGTCAAGACGCCGGGCTCCTCCACCCGCGGCGCCCGCCGTATCGTCACGGGCAACGCGGCCCAGGAGGACTACTACACCGCCGACCACTACGCCTCGTTCGACCTCGTCGACTACGGCTGCTGAGCCGGTATCCTCCGCCCCGTGACGAAGACCTATGTGATCGACGGGGCGGAGGTCACCGGCCTGGAGAGCTTCTGGCGGGTGATCGGCGAAGCCGTGAACGGGACCGGCGGATACTTCGGCCGCAATCTGGACGCCTTCGCCGACTGCCTCAGCGGTGGCTTCGGCACGCCGGACGACGGCGACTTCGTCATCGAGTGGCGCGACCACGAACTCTCCCGCCGGGCGCTCGGGCGCGACGAAACCGTACGCCAGCTGCGGCTGCGGCTGGAGCGCGGCCATCCGCTGAACAGGACGGCCATCCAGGCGGAGTTGGACGAGGCGGAGGCCGGTCGTGGCACGACCGTCTTCGACTGGCTGGTGCAGATCATCGAGGAGCGGCTACCCGGCGGGCTACGGCTGCGCTGAACCGGGTCAGCGGCAGCGCGGTGACGTCTGTTCCAGCCGACGCCTGAGCGGTACGTCCTGCAGATGCCGCACCGCGTCCACCGCCGTGTCCCGGGCATATCCGTCCGGATCCTCGTCCGCGAGAATCCTGGCCAACGCCGCAGCCGCACGCGGATCCTGACGCATCGCCAGGCCCCGGGCCGCCTCCGCGGCCGTGTCCGCGTCCGGGTCGTTGAGCCGTGCCGCCAGTGCCTCGCGGATCTCGTGGGTATCGGCCTCAATGCCCGCCAGTGCCATTGTCGCCCAGTCCCTGACATGGGTGTCCGCGTCCCGGCTCAGCGCGATCACCGCCTCGATGCCCTCCGCATGGCCGCCGGGAACCAGCCCGCACAGCGCCAGCGCCACCCGGTGGCGCACCTCCGCGTCCGGATGCCCGGCATGCCGCAGGATCTCGGGCAGCGCGGCCGGATCCCCGTGGTGCCCGAGACCGAGGACGACCGCCTGGATCAGCTCTGGATCCCGCGCCTCCCGGGACAGCTCGCGCAGCAGCGGCAACGCCCGCGCGGCGAACGGCCGCCGCGGGCCGGACCCGTCGGGCCGGGCGTCCGCATCCAGCCCGGGGTCCGCATCCCGCCCGGCGGCCCCGTCCCGCCCGGCGTCCTCATCCGGCCCCGGACCCACGAACCCCAGTTGCGCCAGCACGTCCGCCGCGAACGCCTGCCGCAACGGATCGTCGCTCGCGCACCACGCGGCCGCCGCCTGGAAGGTCTCCTCGTCTCCCCGGCTCCACAGCGCCGTCACCGACTCGACCCAGTCGTCCTGATCGGGATCCCCGCAGCGCAGGGCCCGTTCGGCCAGTTCCGCATACGGAGTCAGGATCCCCAGCTCGCCTTCCAGCAGCGTCGCGATCGCACCGTGGCCGGTCTGCTGCTCAGTGCCGGCCAGCGGCCTGCCCTCCCGCAGCAGCTCGACGACGACGGTCACCCCGCCGTCCTCCTCGACCCGGCGCGCGAAGGTCTCGTACTCCTCGCTGTCCCGCACCCCGTATGCCTGCAGCAGGCCCTCCCGCAGCTCCCGCTCCACATCCCGTACGAGCCACTGCCTGGCCTCCGCCAGCGCCGCCTCCGTCGCGCCGGCGCCGCGCCGCAGCAGGGCCCGCACCGTCGAAGGAGAGCCGCGCCGGGTGGCGAGCACCAGCGGCGGCTCGCCGCTCGGGCCCGGCAGATCGGGGTCGGCACCGTATTCCAGCAGCACCTCCACCGTCCCGGCGTGCCCCTGCCCCACCGCCCAGACCATGGCCGTGAAGCCGTACGCCTCCGGAAGATCGGGCCTGGCGCCCGCGGCGAGCAGCGCCCGTACCACCTCGGTGTGTCCGCCGACCGCGGCCCCGCACAGCGGCAGGTCCCCGCCCTCGGGGCCGCCCGCGCGCTCGGGTGCGGCTCCCGCGGCCAGCAGCAGCCGCACGATGCCCACCTCGTCGCTCACCGCCGCCAGATAGAGCGGCGTCTGCCCGTCCTCGTCGGTCACATCGGCGGGGGTCCCGGCCCTCAGCAGCCCTACGACAGCGTCTTCCGCGCCGCCGTGCACCGCCTCGAACAGTTCGCGGGCGCCCGCTGTCGGCTCTTTCGTCATGGTTCGACACTACGGAAGATCGGTCAGGTGTCGCATTCCAGAATCGTGCGGCACAGCCCGCAGCGGACCCGCACCCGTCCCCGTACGGGAACCCGGATGCGCTGATGGCAGGTGGGGCACGAGAAGGAGACGAGCAGCCCGTCAGGCCCGCGCTCGAAGGCATACGCGGACGACTCGGCAGCCGCGTGGGCGGGGCCCGGATGCTCCCGGGCGTAGCGCCGGTCCTTGGCGTAGCGATGGCGGCCCGTCCAGCCTGCGGTCGTGAGAGGCGGCTGCTGTGCGTCCCGCAGTGCCTGGGCGCGGCCCTTGGTGTAGGCGGTGTATCCCTGCGGGCTGGTGAACCAGGGGGAGGGGTCCTCGTCGAAGGCGATCGCCCGCTTGGCGAGGACGTAGCCGAACTCCTCCGGGGTGAGGTAGCCGAGCTTCTGGCTGGAGACGCTGTCCTCCCGGAACGCGTCGAGGAGCAGCCAGCCCGCGCCGAGATACGTGGTCGCGGTGTCGGTGAGGATCTCGTTGTCGCGGGTGCCGGGGAAGGACAGGTCGATCCGGTGCAGCAGCACATGCATGATCTCGTGGGCGAGGGCCGCGCCGATGTCCCTGCGATGAGTGCGGAAGCGGTCGTTGAGCTCGATGAAGTACTCCGGTCCCGCGGCCAGTTCGACGCTCGCGGCATGGTGCATCTCGCGGAAACTCACAATCATCCGGGCGTCCGGCAGCCGCAGATGCTGGACCAGGGCGCGGGCGACGCGCTGCGCGCCGAGATGCAGATCGTCCTGGTCGGAGAAGGCCACATCGGCCGGGACGACGCTCGGGGCGTAGGAGAGCACGGTCTCCCGCGAGAGGCGTCTGTAGAGCGCGGTGATCGCCGCCCGCACCGTGTCGAGGTGCGGAAAGCCGTGTACGACCTCGTTGCCGTTCGCCACCACTGCCCGTACCCCCCATACACGACGGTCGGCCCGATTCAACTGTACGGGGAGGCGAGGTCGAATCCTCGCTGGTGACATGGCCGAAAACTGCTCCTTGTGGCGTGGTGATCCACTCTTCATAATCCGGATCACGCTTGTCCGGCTCATGACAGCGCGCGCGATGCTGAGGTGGACTCCGGCGCAGGCGTAAATCTCAACCCCCCACGAAAGGCAGTCCGTTGAACAAGCAGTTTGTGCGAGTGCTCCAGAGATGCGCCGCCGCCGGCGCTGTCGTCCTCGCCGCCATCAGCCTTCAGCCCACCTCGTCCTCGGCCGCCACGGCGCCCGTCGTCGGCGGAACCCGCGCCGCTCAGGGCGAATTCCCGTTCATGGTCCGGCTCTCCATGGGCTGTGGCGGCGCGCTGTACGCCAAGAACATAGTGCTGACCGCCGCCCACTGTGTGAACGGTTCCGGCAACAACACCAGCATCACCGCGACCGCCGGTGTCGTCGACCTGCAGAGCTCCAGCGCCATCAAGGTCAAGTCGACCAAGGTCCTGCAGGCCCCCGGCTACAACGGCACCGGCAAGGACTGGGCGCTGATCAAGCTCGCCAAGAACATCGACCTCCCGACCCTGAAGATCGCCGACACGAAGGCGTACGACAACGGCACCTTCACGGTCGCCGGCTGGGGCGCGGCCACCGAGGGCGGCGGCCAGCAGCGCTACCTCCGCAAGGCCCAGGTGCCGTTCGTCTCCGACGCCAGCTGTAAGCAGGCGTACCCCGAGCTCGTGTCCGGCGAGGAGATCTGCGCCGGGCTCAAGCAGGGCGGCGTGGACACCTGCCAGGGTGACTCCGGCGGCCCGATGTTCCGCAAGGACAACAACAACGCGTGGATCCAGGTCGGCATCGTGAGCTGGGGCGAGGGCTGCGCACGGCCCAACTTCCCGGGTGTCTACACCGAGGTGTCCGCCTTCGCCGCCGCCATCAAGTCCGCGGCGGCAGGCCTCTAGTTACCGGGCTTTGCTGGTTGCCGGGGCTCCGCCCCGGACCCCCGTACGGTCTTCGGCCGTGCGCGGGGTCCGGGGCGGAGCCCCAGGGGAGAGGTCACCCCAGACAGACGGACGTCCCCGCCGCCTCCAGCTCCAGCACCCACACCTCGTTCATGCCCACGCGCAGCACCGGCCCGGGAACGTACAGCGTGTGCTGCGGGCCCGCCGACCAGTACCGGCCGAGGTTGAAGCCGTTCACCCAGACGAAACCCCGTGTCCAGCCCGGCAGTTCCAGCGACGCGTCGCCAGGCTCGCTCACCTCGAACGAGGCCCGGTACAGGCCCGTCGACCCCTCCTCGGCCGGCGCGCGGAACGGCACCTTCGCGACCGCGACCGCCTCCTCGAAGGCATCCAGCCGCAGCCCCCGCGCCCGTACGCCGTGCAGATACTGCCGCTCGTGCAGTACACCTCCGGCAATGCCCTTGGGCTCGCCCGTACGCGGCCCGTAGTTGACGCGCCCCAGCGACTCCACCCACAGCTCCACCGCGGCGGGCCCGGCCACCGGCTCCTCGAGCGCGGCGTCCTCGCCGCTCAGCACCCCGGCCCGCACGCCGTCGACATACACGACGGCCAGGTCCCGCAGGCCGGACACGCCCAGCGGGTACGGCTGCCGCGGGCCCGGAACACCGACCCGGTAGCGGACCAGACCGCGGTCCACGCCCAGCTCCTCGAACGTGGGCGGAACAGGCCCCTCCGACTCATCGTCGCCGAGCGTCTCCAGTACCTCGTCGAGCGGCGACCACTCGGTGAGCTCCACCCGCACCGGCGCACCCAGAGCGGCGGGCGCCGGCGGCAGCTCCGGCAGCGGACCCGCCTGGAACAGCGCGAGCACGTCCCGGAACAGCCGGAACTTCTCCGTCGGCCGCCCGTACTCGTCGATCGGCGCGTCGTAGTCGTACGACGTGACGTCCGGCTGGAGCCCGCCCATGTGCAGCGCGCCGCCACCCCGGTTGGCCCCCGCCCAGCCGGCGAAGTTCGTGCCGCCGTGCGCCATATAGACATTGACCGAGGCGCCGCACTCAAGGATCTCGCGCAGCGCCGCCGCGGCATCCGCCGGGTCCCGTACGACATGCTCCCCGCCCCAGTGGTCGAACCAGCCGCACCAGAACTCCATGCACATCAGCGGCCCCTGCGGCTGATGGCGGCGCAGCGTCCGGAAGCTCTCACGGGCCCCCGCCCCGAAGTTCACCGTTGCCAGCACCCCCGGCACCGAGCCGCCGGTGAGCATATGGTCCTCGGGCCCGTCGGAGGTGAACAGCGGCACGGTCACCCCGCAGCCCCTCAGCAGATCCACGAGATGGCGCAGATAGCCCTGGTCACAGCCGTAGCTGCCGTACTCGTTCTCGACCTGCACCATGATCACCGGGCCGCCGAGCCCGATCTGCCGCTCCACCACCTGCGGCAGCAGCCGGGTGAACCACCGCTCCACATGCCCCAGATACTCGGCGTCGTCCGTGCGCACCCGCCGTCCGAGCCGTCCGGTCAGCCAGTGCGGCAGCCCGCCGTTCTCCCACTCGGCGCAGATGTACGGCCCCGGCCGCACGATCGCCGACAGGCCTGCCGCCTGTGCGGCGTCCAGGAACCGGCCCAGCGCGTCGGCGTCCGCGTACCGGCCGGGCTCCGGCTCATGCAGATTCCACGGGACGTACGTCTCGACGCAGTTGAGGCCCATGGCCCGCAGCATCGCCAGCCGGTGGTCCCACTGCGCCTCGTGCACCCGGAAGTAGTGCAGCGCTCCCGACAGCAGCCGCACGGGCCGCCCGTCCACCAGGAAGTCCGTATCACCCACAGTGAACTCAGCCACCGTCCACCCCCCTTTTGCGCTCGGTTCACCTCCGGGCGCTCGTACCCGTTGTCGACGTTCCTCGACACTGCGCTCGCTCGTTCCTCGCTCGCCGGGTCTCGTCGCTTTCGCCGTGTCCATCAGCGGCCTTCGGCTGCGGGCGGCGCGCCCTTCGGCTCACTCGCTGGACCGGGCGAACCCGGAGAGAAACCCGCGCCCACCATCGCCCCCTGGCGGCGAGCCGGTCCATGGACAAAGATCGGCGCTGTTTGGACGCAATGTCGGACGCAAGGTTCGGCACCCGGCGCCCAGGGAGAGGACAGAGGCGGATGTACCACACCTGGATGCGCTATTTCACCCCGAGTCCCGTCCAGCACCGCCTCGGTCTGGCCTGTCTCGGCGTCGGCCTCCAGCACGGTGTCCTGCCCACCGTCGGACCCCGAACCCTCGACCACCATGTCGCCGTCGTGATCAGTGCCGGCCGCGGCTGGTTCCGCGGCCCCGACGGACGGCGCGCCACTGTGACCGCGCCCGCTCTGATCTGGCTCACGCCGGGCGTTCCGCACCACTACGGTCCCGATCCGGCAGGCGGCTGGGACGAGAGTTTCGTCGACTTCACCGGGCCCGCGACCGCCACCTACACCGAACTCGGCTACATCGAGCCGGACCGGCCCGTCGTCCCGCTCTCCGACGCCGCCGGGGCACGCGCCGCCGTCGGCCGAATCGCCCGCGCCGCACGCCGCGGCAACCCGCTCCTGGAGGTCGAGACCGGCGCCGCCGTCCATGAACTCCTGGTCGCCCTGCGCCGCGCCCGCGCCGACACCAACACCGAGGGCGACCCGGTGCTCACCGCACTCGCGCGCGACGCCTTCCAGCCGCTGTCCGTCGCCGAACACGCGGCCCGGCACGGGATGACCCCCGCCGAACTGCGCAGCGCCGTTCGCCGCGGCGCGGGCTGCAGCCCCAAGGACTACCTGCTCGGCATCCGCCTCGGCCGCGCGAAGGAACTGCTCGCGGCCACCGAACTGCCCGTCGCCGCCGTCGCCCGCCGCATCGGCTACGAAGACCCGGCCTACTTCTCCCGGCTGTTCACCCGCCGTGTCGGCATCGCGCCCATCCGCTTCCGTGAGCAGCAGGGCCGCACCGTCCCCGGCGGCTGGAGCAACCAGATCCCGGACCCCGAACACCCCCCGACGATCACCACGTGATCGACGTAAGCTCGCTGACCATGACCACGAGGGACACCGACGAGACCGTACGCGCCGAACTGAACAGGCTGCGCGAGAGCATCGACAACATCGACGCGGCGGTCGTCCATATGCTCGCCGAGCGCTTCAAGTGCACCCAGCAGGTCGGCCACCTCAAGGCACGGCACCACCTGCCGCCCGCCGACCCGGCCCGCGAGGCCCGCCAGATCGAGCGGCTGCGGCAGCTGGCGGAGAGCGCCAAACTGGATCCGGCGTTCGCCGAGAAGCTGCTGAACTTCATCATCGCCGAGGTCATCCGCCACCACGAGACGATCGCCCGCTCCTGACCGCATCGCCCCTGCGTACTTCGTACGGGCGAAAGCGCCGCACGCTGCTGGTGGAAGAGGACCGTTGATCCACCTCGATACCCGCGCGCTGCTGAAGCTGCTCCTCCCCGAGCCTGAGACGGGCGCGCTGCGCACCTTTCTGGCCGCACGGGCCGCGGAAGGCCATGTCACCGCCGCGCTTACCCAGACCGAGGTGGCCCGCTCACTCGTACGCGTAGGGGCGGACCCCGAAGTGGGGGACGTCGCAGAGGAGATGCTCGACCGCGTACTGCGCATCCGTCTCACCGACCCGATCCTGCGCGCAGCCGGCCAGTTCCCGCAGCGCCACCTGCACAGCCTCGACGCGATCCACCTCGCGTGTGCCGAACACCTCGAACAGGCGCTGACCGCGTTCGTCACCTACGACAAGCGGCTGGCTGCGGCGGCCACTGAGCGGGACCTGCCGGTCGAGGCCCCCGGCGCGTAGAAGCGCGTGCGCTGACAGCGCAATCAATACCCCGTGTGCGGAGCAGGACCCATCGGGCAGCATGGCCCCCATGCCCGTACTGACGCGCGACGAAGCGCAGACCCGAGCCCAGCTCCTCGACGTCCAGCGGTACACGATCGACCTCGATCTCACCACCGGCGAGGAGACCTTCGACTCCCGAACCGTCATCCAGTTCACCGCACGCGCGGCCGGGGACACCTTCGTCGAACTCAAGCCCGCCGTACTGCGCTCCGTCACCCTCGACGGGCAGCCGCTCGACCCCGAGAAACTGGCCGAGAACCGGCTCGCGCTCACCGGCCTCACCCCCGGCGAGCACGAGCTGCGCGTCGAGGCGGACATGCGCTACTCCCGCACCGGCGAAGGCATGCACCGCTTCACCGACCCCACCGACGGTGAGACGTACGTCTACACCCAGCTCTTCATGGAAGACGTCCAGCGCGTCTTCGCCGCCTTCGACCAGCCCGACCTCAAGGCCGTCTTCGAGCTCTCCGTCACCGCGCCCGAGGGCTGGAGCGTGCTGGGCAACGGCATCTCCACCCCGAGCGGCGAAGGCCGCTGGACCTGCGCGGAAACGCCGCCGCTCGCCACCTACTTCGTCGCCGTCGCCGCCGGCCCCTGGCACTCCGTGCGCAGCGAGCACGCCGGACTGCCCTTCGGCATCCACTGCCGCCGCTCGCTGGCGCCGTACCTCGACGCGGACGCCGAGGAGATCCTCGAGATCACGCGCCAGTGCTACGACCGGTACCACGAGAAATTCGAGGAGCCGTACCCCTTCGACTCGTACGACCAGGCCTTCGTGCCCGAGTTCAACGCCGGCGCGATGGAGAACCCGGGCCTGGTCACCTTCCGCGACGAGTTCATCTACCGCTCCGCCGTCACCGACACCGAGCGGCAGACCCGCGCCATGGTCATCGCCCACGAGATGGCCCATATGTGGTTCGGCGACCTCGTCACCCTCAAGTGGTGGGACGACATCTGGCTGAACGAATCCTTCGCCGAGTACATGGGCTACCAGACCCTCACCGAGGCCACCCGCTTCACCGACACCTGGGTCGACTTCGGCATCGGCCGCAAGTCCTGGGGTTACGACGCCGACCAGCGGCCCTCCACCCACCCGGTCGCGCCAGACCCGGAAGCCGTCCCCGACACCGCGTCCGCGATGCTCAACTTCGACGGCATCTCCTACGCCAAGGGCGCCTCGGCGCTGCGCCAGCTGGTGGCCTGGCTGGGCGAGAAGGACTTCCTCGCCGGTATCAACACCCACTTCGCCCGGCACAAGTTCTCCAACGCCACCCTCGCCGACTTCATCGACTCACTCGCGCATACCACCGACCGTGATGTGCACGGCTGGGCCGAGTCCTGGCTGCGAACGACAGGCGTGGACACCCTCACCCCGGCGATCGCCGAGTCCGAGGGCGGATGGTCGCTGACGGTCGCGCACGACGGCAGCCGCCCGCACCGCATCGCCGTGGGCACGTACGACGCCGACCCGGTGGACGCGGGCCGGCTGGTGCTGCGCGACCGCATCGAACTGGACATCCCGCAGAGCCGGAACGGCGCCCACCCCGGCCGCCGCCCGGCCCTCGTCGTCCTCAACGACGGCGACCTCAGCTACGCCAAGGTCCGGCTGGACGCCGCCTCCTGGGACACGGCCGTACGTTCCCTCTCCGGCATCCCGGACCCGCTGACTCGCGCCGTCGTCTGGAACGCCGCGCGCGACATGGTCCGCGACGGCGAGCTCGCCCCCACCGCCTATCTGGAGGCGGCCCGCACCCACCTCCCGCGCGAGTCGGACCTCGCGGTCGTCCAGGGCATCCTCACCTTCGCCGCGACGCAGCTCGCCGACCGCTACCTCCCCGCTGAGAACCGGCCCGCCGCCCTCGCCGCACTCAGAGACATCTGCCGCGCACTGCTGCGCCGCACCGAGGACGGCAGCGACCAGGGTCTGCGCCTCACCGCCGTACGCCACTTCATCGACGCCGCCGCCCAGCCGGAGACGCTCCAGGAGTGGCTCGGCGACGGCAGCGTGCCCGGCGGCCCGGAGCTCGACCCGGAGCTGCGCTGGCGCATCCTGTACCGCCTCGCCGTCCTCGGCGCGACCGACGACAAGGCGATCGCCGCGGAACTGGACCGGGACCCCAGCGCCACCGGCCAGGAAGGGGCGGCCCGCTGCCGCGCCGCGCTGCCCACTCCGGAGGCGAAGGCGGCCGCCTGGGAACGTCTCTTCACCTCCGACACCCTCTCCAACTACCTCTTCACCGCCACAGCCCAGGGCTTCTGGCAGCCCGAACAGGCCGATCTGGTACGCGAGTACGTGCCCCGCTACTACCCGGACTCGGTCGCGCTCGCCGCCCGCCGCGGACCCGCGATAGCGGATGCCGCGGGCCGCTACGCCTTCCCGCTGCACGCCGTGGACGCGGAGACGCTGGGGCTGGGCGAGGAGTGTCTGCGCGACGCGGAGATGATCCCGGCGCTGCGCCGCAAGCTCGTCGACCAACTCGACGATCTGCGCCGGGCGTTGGCGGTACGCGGCGGGTAGCCGGTGAGCCGGGGGCTGCCGCCCCCGGACGCCCATCGGGCGTGTCCTCAATCGCCGGGCGGGCTGCATTGCGGCCCGCCCGGCACGCGGCGGAGCCGCACATCAGCACTGAGGGAAGGGGCGGGACGGGGAAACGGAACCTCGTCCGCCATAGCAGCGACCTCCACCCCAACTCCCCCCTTCCCCAACGCGGTACCACTTTCGGGTTCGGATCGTTGAGCTCTGCGGACACCCCACGGGATCACGCGTACACCCTGGGGTTGTGCCACCTCCGCGCTCCCCGAAGGACCCCGCATGAGTACGCCGCCCCCTGACCCGGCCCTCGCCGGAGGCACCGCAGGACCCGACGCCCTGCGGCCGCTGCTCGCCGTCGTGCTCGACGCACTCCACGACGGCGCGGCGGAACGCGGCGGGCCGCTCCCGGCAGGCGGCCCCGAGACCGTCGCCGCGCGGCTGCGCGAGGCCGCCGAGCCGCTGCTCCCCGAGCGCGGCACCGGCGCCGAAGAGGCCCTCCGCAGCCTCGTCCACGCCGTCGCGCAGGGCGCGGCCGACCCGGCGGACCCGCTGTGCGCGGCCCATCTGCACGCCCCGCCACTCGCACTCGCCGTCGCCGCCGATCTCGCGGCGTCCGCGCTCAACCCCTCCATGGACTCCTGGGACCAGGCCCCCGCCGCCTCCGAGCTGGAGGCCGCCGCCACCCGCACCCTCGCCGCCGAGGTCTACCCGCGCGGGGCCGACCCCGACGCCCTGGTCACCACCGGCGGCACCGAGTCCAACCTGCTCGCCCTGCTGCTGGCCCGCGAACGCCACGGCGCCGTCCAGGTCGTCTGCGGAGCCGGCACCCACCACTCCGTACGCCGCGCCGCCTGGCTGCTGGGCCTGCCCGAGCCGGTCACCGTCCCCGTCCCCTCCGGCACCATCGACCTCGCCGCCCTGGACGACGCCCTCACCGATCTGCACGGCCCGCTCCTCGTCGCCGCCACCGCGGGGACCACCGACACCGGGCGAATCGATCCGCTGCCCGAGATCGCCGACCTCTGCGAGCGGCACGGCGCCGAGCTCCATGTCGACGCGGCCTACGGCGGACCGCTGCTCTTCAGCGCGTCCCGCCGCTCCCTGCTGAACGGCCTGGACCGCGCCCACTCCGTCACCATCGATCTGCACAAAATGGGCTGGCAGCCGGTCGCCGCAGGTCTGTTCGCCGTACCGGACCGGGCCCGCCTCGCCCCACTCGGCCACACCGCCGACTACCTCAACGCGGACGACGACACCGAAGCCGGCCTGCCCGACCTGCTGGGCCGCTCCCTGCGTACGACCCGACGCCCCGACATCCTCAAGATCGCCGTCACCCTCAGAGCGCTGGGCCGCACCGGCCTCGGCGCACTCGTCGACCGCACCTGCGCCGCCGCCCACCTCCTCGCCGACCTCATCGAGAAGACCCCCGGCCTCGAGCTGTACGAGCGGCCCACGCTCTCCACCGTCCTGTTCCGACCGGCCACGGCCACCGACGAACGGACTGCCGACATCCGCCGCACGCTCCTCGCCGAAGGCCGCGTGGTCCTCGGCCGGGCCCGCGCGGACGACCGCCTCTGGCTCAAGGCCACCCTCCTCAACCCCCATGCCACCCCCGGCGACCTGGCAGCTCTGATCCAAGAAGTCCTGATCGAACTCGCGGAAGGCAGCACCCCCCGATGACCGGCACGCCCCCGACCGAACTCGCTCAGCCCCAAGACCTCGTGGGCATCGGTATCGGCCCGTTCAACCTCTCCCTCGCCGCGCTCGCCGACCGCGTCCCCGGCGGTATCGCCGCCACCTTCTACGAGCAGCGGCCCGCCTTCCACTGGCATCCCGGCCTGCTGATCGAGGGCGCGACGCTCCAAGTCCCCTTCCTTGCCGACCTGGTGACCCTCGCAGACCCGGCCAGCCCCTGGACGTTCCTCAACTACCTGCGCGCCCGGGACCGGCTCTTCCCCTTCTACTTCGCCGAGCGGTTCCACATCCAGCGCTCCGAGTACGACGACTACTGCCGCTGGGTCAGCGGCCAACTCCCGAGCCTGCACTTCGGCCACCAGATCGACGCCGTCCGCTGGAACCCCGAACGCTCCCTCTTCGAGGTCGACTTCACCCAGCTCGACGCCGACGGCGGGGCGGAGGCGCTGGGCCGCGCGTACAGCCGGCACATCGCGCTCGGCGTCGGCACCGAGCCGTACATCCCCGAGCCGCTCAAGCCCCTCGCCGAAGCCCCCGCCGTCCCGGTCATCCACTCCGCGGACTATCTCGACAACCGGCAACGGCTGCTGGCCGCCGAACACATCACGATCATCGGCTCGGGACAGTCGGGCGCCGAGGTCTTCCTCGATCTGCTGCGCGCCCGGCCCGAGGGAGCCGAGAAGATCCACTGGCTGGCCCGTTCCGAGGCGTTCGCACCGATGGAGTACTCCAAACTCGGCCTGGAGCACTTCACGCCCGACTACACCCGCTACTTTCACGCCCTGCCCGAGCGGACCCGCGACACGCTGGTCCCGCGCCAGTGGCAGCTCCACAAGGGCATCGACGCCGACACCATCGCCGCGATCCACGCCGAGCTCTACCGCCGCACCCTGCACGGCGGCTGGCCGGACGCCGTCCTCACGCCCGGCGTCTGTGTACGCACCGCGGGCCGCGTCGCCACCACCAAGGTCGAACTCCACCTCGAGCACGCCCAGCAGGGCACCCGCTCCCGCCTCACCACCGACGCCGTGGTCCTCGCCACCGGCTACCGCGAGCGCCCGCTCGACCGGATGCTCGCCGGCATCGACCCGTATGTGCGCCGCGACGCGGCGGGCCGACCGCACATCGACGACCACTTCCGGCTCGTCCTCGACGGGTCGGTCACCGGCTCCGTATACGTACAGAACGCCGAACGGCACACGCACGGCGTCGGCGCCCCCGACCTCGGCCTCGCGGCCTGGCGCAGCGCGAGCATCCTCAACTCCCTCACCGGCAAGGAGCCCTACCCGCTGCCGCGCCGCACCGCCTTCACCAGCTTCGGCCTGGAACGACGCGAGGCGCCCGGCATCCCCGCACCGGCGCCGGAGCTGACGCCCCTCGCCCGGGGAATCTGAACGCCTCGCGACGAAACCGCTAGAAGACGGGCGCGCCGTCCCGGGTCAGCTTCCAGCCCACCGTCGCGAACTGCGCGGGGTCGACCGTGCCCTTCGCCTTCACCCAGTTGATGATCGTGTTCCGGATCTCCTCCGAATTCGCCCACAGCTGCTGGGTCTTGGCGACATGCGGGAAGTTCCCGCCGCCACTCGCCCGGTAGTTGTTGACGGCCAGCACGAACTGCGCCGCCGCGTCGATCGGCTTGCCGTCGAAGGACAGATTCACGATCCGCGAACCCGTCGGCTTGGCGATGTCGATCTCGTACGTCAGACCCGAGACCGCGTCGTAGTTGTAGTCCGGAGTGTTGTCGGCGTTGGTCAGCTTGGCGGTGTCGACGGGACCGCCGGCCGGCGTCTGCACGTAGTACCGCGCCGAGAACTCCAGATAGTCCTTGAGCTGCCCGCCGGTCAGCAGCCGCGCCTCCAGGGTGTTCTCGAAGACATAGAGCCCGGCCGCGTCCCTGATGGTCACCTGGCCGGCCGGGATCGCCGCGGTGCGCGAGAAGCAGGACGCCTGCGAGAGGACGGGCAGCGCCGCGTACTGGCCGCCGGCCAGCGCCGCCTTCACCGTCTCCGCCTGGACGTGATTGATCAGATCGATGATCGGCTCGTCCTTCCACGGCGCGTCGGCCGTGGTCATCGCGGTGGTGGAGGTGCCGATGACCTGATTGACGTACGCGACGACCTTCTTGTGCTCGTCGCCGAGCAGCCCGGTGATCTTCGGGTCCTCGTCGGCCGTGTTGGAGTTGAGGACCTGCGCGCCGACCTTCTCGAGCGTCCAGCGGCCCTTCTCCCACACCAGGTCGAAGTCGAACAGCGTGAGCCGCTGGCCCCACTTCAGCGGCTCGGAGAGCACGACCTTCTTGCCGGTCTCCTTGTTGGCGACGAAGTACTCGGCGATCTCGGTGTGCGCGTGGCCGACGAGTATCGCGTCGATACCGGGCACCTGCTCCGCCACCAGACCGGCGGCGTTCTCGATGTACGGGAGCTGGTCACCGTAGGAGGAGGTGCCGCTGGAGCCCGAGTGGGCGGAGACAATCACCACGTCCGCGCCCATGGAGCGCAGCTTCGGCACCCACTTCGCGGCCTGCTCCTCCAGACCCGGGAAAGTCATCTTCCCCTGGACGTTGGCCTTGTCCCAGATGGCGATGCCGGGGTTGGTGAGGCCGAGGACGGCGACCTTCACATCGCGGCCGCAGGGCGTGCGCAGCCGGTGCATGCTGTACGGGCGGAAGGCCGGCCGGAGCGTCTTGGCGTCCAGCGCGTTCGCACCGAGCAGCGGGAAGTCGCACTGCTCCTCGAACTTGCGCAGCACCGGAATGCCGTAGTTGAACTCGTGGTTGCCGAGCGCCGCGGCGTCATAGCCGATCGCGTTCATGGCCTGCGCCATCGGGTGCACGGGACCGCGCTTCGCCGTGATCGGGTCGACCTTGGCGTAGTAGTACGAGAGCTGGGTGCCCTGGATGGTGTCACCGGCGTCGATGAGGAGCGTGTTGCGCCGGCCCTTCTCCTTGCGGATCTTCTCCACGAGCGTCGAGATCTTCGCCAGGCCCACGTCGTTGTGGGTCTTGTCGTCGAACTCCTTGTCCGTGAAGTAGTCCCAGTTGAAGACATTGCCGTGCAGGTCCGTGGTGCCCATGACGGTGAAGGAGTACCGCTTCGGCGGACGCCCGTGGCTGTGGCCCTGCTCTGCCGCTCCGGCGGGCAGGGCGGTGGCGCCCGAGACGGCCACGCCGGCCCCGGCGGCGGCCGACCGCTCCAGGAACGTCCTACGGTTCAGCGGCATTTCGTCTCCCTCGTATCGGTGCAGAACGCGCGTAGATTCTGACGCAGGAGCAGTATCCGGCAACACCCCTCGCGGGTTTCGATCTGGTGTCCGCCGGTTGTCCCGCCCGGGATGCGAGAGTGTCCATGACGTCCGCCGGCACAACCGCGAAGTACGAGGGAGCCTCCCGTGACCACCGACGCACCCAACACCGCCGCGCCGTACGGCACACCGGAGACGCCGCGCGTCGCCGTGCGCGGCGAGGCGCGACTGGAGTTCGACCCCGAGATCGCCAGGATCGGCGTCGCGGTCAGCGCGCGCGGCACGGACCGGCGCAGCGCGCTGGAGGACCTCACCCGCCGCAACTCCGCGGTCCTCGACCTGATCAAGTCCTACGGCGAATCGGTGGAGAAGCTTGAGACCGGCGCCTTCTCGATCACTCCGGAGCTCACGCGGCACGGCCGCGGCGAACGCGTCCGCGCCTACTACGGCCGCGTCCACATCACCGCCGAGCTCAGCGACTTCACCGCGCTCGGCGAGCTCACCACACGCCTCGCGGATCTTGAGCTGACCCGAGTGGACGGCCCCTGGTGGGCCCTGCGCCCGGACTCGCCGGCCCATGGCGAGGCCCGCCGCCAGGCGGTGAAGGAGGCCGTCCAGCGGGCCCGCGAGTACGCCGAGGCCCTGGGTGCGCGGCTGGCCGCTCTGGTAGAGCTGGCCGATCTCGGCGCGGAGAACGCCGTCGCGTACGGACTGCCTCCGACGCCCGGTGGCATGCGCATGGCCGCATACGGCGGCACCGACAGCGCCGAGATGGCCCCGGCCCTCGATCTGGAGCCGCAGCGCCAGACCGTCTACGCCCAGGTCAACGCCCGCTTTACGATGACGCCGCCGCAGCTGTGACGGGGGCGTGCTCCGGCGACTGAAATGCTCATCGGAGCGCCCCCGCGCGCAATTCAACACTTGTCAATAAGGCTTCACGTAAAGGTTGTTGAGTAGTCATGCGCGGCCAATTCTCTACCGGCCGGTAAGCCCTACGCTCGAATCATGCGCCGAGCAAAGATCGTCTGTACTCTTGGGCCCGCCACCGACACATACGACCAGATCAAGGCACTGGTCGAAGCCGGAATGGACATCGCCCGCTTCAACCTCAGCCACGGCACCTACGCCGAGCACGAGGAGCGCTACCAGCGCGTACGCAAAGCCTCCGACGAATCGGGCCGCAGTGTCGGTGTACTCGCCGACCTTCAAGGTCCGAAGATCCGACTCGGACGCTTCCGCGAAGGACCCGTACTGCTTGAACGCGGCGATGAATTCACCATCACGGTCGAGGAGACGGAAGGCGACCGCGAAATCTGCGGCACCACCTACCAGGGCCTCGCCGCCGATGTCACCACCGGAGAGCGCATCCTCGTCGACGACGGCAAGGTCGCGCTCCTGGTGACCGCGGTCGACGGCCCCCGGGTCCGCACCACCGTCGTCGAAGGCGGCATGGTCTCCGACCACAAGGGCCTCAACCTTCCCGGCGTGGCCGTCTCCGTGCCGGCGCTCTCCGAGAAAGACATTGAAGACCTCCGCTGGGCCCTGCGTATCGGCGCCGACATCATCGCCCTCTCCTTCGTACGCAGCGGACGCGACGTCGACGACGTGCACCGCATCATGGCGGAGGAGGGCCGCCGGCTTCCCGTGATCGCCAAGATCGAGAAGCCCCAGGCCGTCGAGAACATCGACGACATCGTGGCCGCTTTCGACGGCATCATGGTCGCCCGCGGCGATCTCGGCGTGGAAATGCCCCTCGAGCAGGTGCCGATCGTCCAGAAGCGCGCCATCAAGCTCGCCAAGCGCAACGCCAAGCCGGTCATCGTCGCGACCCAGATGCTCGACTCGATGATCGACAACTCCCGCCCCACGCGCGCGGAGGCGTCCGACGTCGCCAATGCCGTCATCGACGGCACCGATGCCGTGATGCTGTCGGGCGAGACGAGCGTCGGGAAATACCCCGTCGAGACGGTGAGGACGATGAGCCGCATCGTCGAGGCGGCCGAGGAGGACGTCCTCGCCAAGGGCCTGCCGCCGCTGACCGAGCGCAACAAGCCCCGTACACAGGGCGGCGCGGTGGCCCGAGCGGCAGCCGAGATGGGCGACTTCCTGGGTGCGAAGTTCCTGGTCGCCTTCACACAGTCCGGCGACACCGTCAGGCGGCTCTCCCGCTACCGCTCGCCGATCCCGCTGCTGGCCTTCACACCGGACGCGGCCACCCGCTCCCAGCTCAACCTCACCTGGGGCGTGGAGACCTTCCTCGGTCCGCACGTCGGCTCCACCGACGCCATGGTGGCCCAGGTCGACGAGGAGCTGCTGAAGATCGGCCGCTGCGAAAAGGGCGACATCGTGGTCATCACGGCCGGCTCCCCGCCCGGGGTTGCGGGCTCAACGAACCTCGTACGGGTACACCACATCGGCGAGGACGACAGCCCCAAGTAGGCGGCGTACGCCTCTCGGGCCGGGGTGGTCAGTACTTCGGCCCGACGTGGGCGTCCATGAGCGCGACGGACGCGCGCTTGGCGACGGAGATGTTGACGGCTTTCCTGCGCGGGTGCAGTGCTTCCACTCGACGCCGAGCTTGTCGAGACCTTCACGTTGCGGCACCCGACCCTGCGGACGCGGCAGACCGAGTTGTCCGGGAAGATTGCGCGCATCGCGCGCTCACACTCGTCCATCAGGCCTGGCCAGGACTCGGCGCAGGTGATCATGAGGCTGGGGACTCTGTGTCCTGAGTACTGGATGATGTGCCCGTCCCCGAGGTAGAGCCCGGTAGGAGTATGCGGCCTCAACGAGGTCTCGGCCATCGCACCGAGGGCACTTGGGGTCGTGTTTGCCTGGACACTCTCCGCGTGTGCCGCGATCCATGTGCAGCCGATAACTGACGGTGCCGGGCGGGACGTCCAGCTGGCGCGCCACCTCCGCATTCCTCGTCCCGCCTCGTAGCAGCGTGAGGGCTTGCTGTCGCACCTCTGTGCCATGGAAGTTCATGCTGCCACTCTGTGTGACTGACTGTGGCGACGCGCAGCAGGAAGCGGATGTTCACGAGAATGTGAACATCCGCTTCCTGGACGAAGTACCGGGTGCGGGATTCGAACCCGCAAGCCCTCTCAGGCAGAGGTGTTTGAGACCTCCGTGTATACCCTTCCACCAACCCGGCGCGATCAGCTGCCCGGAAGTGTACCGGGTCACCGTAGGCCGCTGCTGCTGGGTAGGCTCATGGTGCGCACCCTGCCTTTGAATGAGGAGCCTCCGTGACCGCCCCCGACTCGCCCCAGCCCGTCGCCGATGACGACAAGTCGCACGTCCCTCCGCTGACGACCCGCGTCGTGATCGCCGAGGACGAGGCGCTCATCCGGCTCGACCTCAAAGAGATGCTCGAGGAAGAGGGCTACGCGGTCGTCGGCGAGGCCGGTGACGGTCAGCGGGCCGTCGAGCTCGCCCGGGAGCACCGCCCCGACCTGGTCATTCTCGATGTGAAGATGCCCGTCCTCGACGGCATCTCCGCGGCCGAGAAGATCGCCGAGGAGTCCATTGCCCCCGTCCTGATGCTGACCGCGTTCTCGCAGCGCGATCTCGTGGAGCGGGCCCGGGACGCCGGAGCCATGGCGTACCTGGTGAAGCCGTTCAGCAAGAGCGACGTCGTGCCGGCGATCGAGATGGCCGTCTCCCGGTTCGCCGAGCTGAAGGCGCTGGAGCAGGAGGTCGCGGACCTCTCCATGCGGCTGGAGACGCGGAAGCTGGTCGACCGTGCGAAGAGCATTCTGCAGACGCAGTACGGGCTGACGGAGCCCGCGGCGTTCCGGTGGATCCAGAAGACCTCGATGGACCGGCGGCTGTCGATGCAGCAGGTCGCCGAGGCGGTCATCGAGGACGCGGAGGAGAAGAAGGCCGCGAAGGGCGAGTAGGGCATACGGAGAGGCCCGCACCCCGAGCTCGGGGTGCGGGCCCAAGCCCGAAGAGAAGGGAAAAAACAAACACAAAGAAAAGAAAA